>NZ_JBXWRJ010000018.1:0-100752 GCF_059612845.1 Ruegeria sp. YKSE079
GACCGCCACGGGGACCAGGCTTCGGCCATTTGCCGCAGTTGTTTCTCTGTTGGCCGTTCCGAAAGGTCATAAAGAACGCGCGCAGCCTCCTGAAGTGCCAGGTCGCCCGGTGCAAAGACGTCCGCACGTCCCAGAGAAAACATGGCGTAAATCTCGGCCGTCCAGGCTCCGATGCCCGGAACTTCGGTCAGAGTTGTGATGATTTCCGCATCTGATGCTGAACGTAAGGCGTTGTAATCTATACGCGCCTCAGCCAAAGCGCGGGCATAGCGGATCTTCTGTCGGCTCAGGCCTGCGTTTCGCAAGTCGTCGTCGGTCGCCCACATGATCTTGCGCGGCCCAGTGAGTCTGGCCTGCCTAAGCCGGATCCAGATCGCGTTGGCTGATGCGACACTGACTTGCTGGCTGACAATCGCGCTCAGTAACTGCGCAAACCCGTCTGGCCTGCGACGTAGTGGCAGGGGACCCGTCAGTTCCATCGCACGCGCCATACGCGGGCATTGACCCGCCAGCCAGGCCGCCCCTTCGGCGACACAATCAGACGTTTCGATTATCCGGCCGGTGCTCATCCGGACACTCCGTTTCAAGGGACGCAACGTTTCACAGGTTAAGGTGCGCCACAGCACATTCAACCCGCTTGTGAACCTTTGGATTCGCCGGTACGGATCTGGCCATGACAATGGCGGCCCAATATCAAGACAACAGCCTTGCCAAAAGGAACGTGATCGTTCTGGTGGCAGCGCAGGCTATTTTGGGCGCGCAGATGCCAATGGTTTTCATTGTCGGTGGCCTGGCCGGGCAGTCTCTTGCCAGCAACCCTTGTTTGGCCACCCTGCCCATCTCGCTGATCGTTCTGGGCTCGATGTTGGCGGCCACACCGATATCCGCGATCATGCAGAAATGGGGCCGGAAAGCCGGATTTCTCGTCGGCGCCACCGCCGGTTCTATGGGCGGTGCAGTCGGCGCCTATGGCCTTTATCTTGGCTCTTTTCCGGTTTTTCTGGGCGGCAGCCTGTTGACCGGTGTCTATATGAGCGCGCACGGATTCTATCGTTTTGCCGCCGCTGACACGGCCTCTGACGAATTCAGACCCAAGGCGATTTCTTATGTGATGGCAGGCGGCTTGGCTGCAGCGGTTATCGGGCCGCAGATCGTAAAACTGACGTCGCAAGCCTATGTCGTTCCATTTCTCGGTACATATTTTGCGGTCATCATGCTGAATGTTATCGGCTCCGGGCTGTTTCTGTTCCTGAACATCCCCAAGCCTTCGGCACCTTCTGATGACGCGCCACGTGGCCGGACTCGGCTGGAGCTGCTTCGAACCCCGCGCATCGCCGTCGCCGTTATTTGTGCCATGGTGTCTTACGCCCTGATGAATCTCGTCATGACCTCAACTCCCCTTGCGGTCGTGGGTTGCGGGTTCTCTGAAAGCAATGCGGCAGACGTGGTGACCAGCCACGTCCTTGCCATGTACGTTCCCAGTTTTTTCACCGGGCATCTGATTGCGCGCTTCGGCGTGAAAAAGATCGTTTCCTGCGGACTCGCTATTCTCGCAGGTGCCGGTCTTGTCGCGCTGCAAGGTGTGAATCTTGGTAACTTCTTTGTCGCCCTCATCCTGCTGGGCATTGGTTGGAATTTCGGGTTCATCGGCGCGACCACGATGCTGGCTGGCGCACATGACATAAATGAGCGTGGGCGGATGCAGGGGCTCAATGATCTGCTGGTGTTCGGTGGGGTAACACTGGCATCCTTGTCGTCAGGCGGGTTGATGAACTGTTCGGGCGGCTCGCCGGTCGAAGGCTGGACAGCGGTCAACCTTGCCATGGTGCCGTTGTTGACATTGGCAGGTGGGTCTTTGATCTGGCTGACGCTGAGCGGCCGTGATTCCGTAAGGTGATCCGGACTATGATCACGGTTTGGGATGGGCGGCCGCCAGCCTTGGCAACGCGAAAACCGATCAAACATCCGTGAATAGCCAAGTTTCGTTTCGATGACCACGATCAGGAAGGTACCCTGATCAGATTATCCGTCTGTATTTCAGGGAGTTCGAAATGAACAAAGCCGCATTGCCGTTTTTGGCGCTTGCCTTCATGGGCCCAGCAGTTGCTGAAACCTATCATGTCGACCCAAGCCACACGGAAATCCGCGTATATTACAACCACGCAGGTATAACCGAACAATCCGGCGAGTGGACGGGAGTTTCAGGAACAATCGAATTCGACCCGAATGACGTCACCGCTACAATGGCGACCATCACGGTCGATGCCGCAAGCGTTTCGACAGGTGTCACAGCTCTGGACGACGATCTGAAAAGCAAGAACTTCTTTGAGGTGTCGGCGTTCCCCAAAATGAACTTCGTCTCGACGTCCGCAGTTCAGACCGGCGCCGATTCCCTCAGGCTGACCGGTGATCTGACCATAAGGGACGTGACGGCACCGATCATTCTGGACGTTCGCTTGACGTACATGGGAACCAACCCGATGGGCGCCTTTTTTGACTACTACAGCGGCGACTGGATCGGGGTGCACGCTACAAGTACCTTGCTGCGCAGCGACCTTGGTGTCGGGCAGTACGCGCCCCTGATTTCCGATGAAATCAGGCTGGAAATCTCGGCAGAGATGAAAGCGGGCGGCTGGAACTGATCTACCAACGACCGGTAGAAGCAATCCACATCAGTGATGCCCTTCGGTGAAACTCGCTTTGGCCAAGGGTCCCTTCCGAGACGCGGCGCGGTTCATTCAGCACCTGTTTCAGGATGGCCTCAGACTGCCACCCACACAACAGCGCCGGTCGTGCCTGCGTTGACACGTCAACACGACGTTGGCGGGCGCGGTGCAACCGGTCCAAAGCCAGTTGCGCCAGAGTCTGGATACCTTTCGTTGTCCCATCCAGCAAAGGGATGCGTCCGCGCACCTCAAGCTCTGGAATGGCCCGAAACCAGTTCGCTACGCCAGTGGCAAAAGCATAGTCGCGCACAACATCTTCTTTGGCTCCTCCCAGTATACGGGCGGCGACCCAGACCAGCGTACCAGTGCTGTGATCAAGATAAGTGGCGAAATGCTCAGCATCCACAAAGGCATCTTTATATATATCCCACCGCCTTACCGCGACATATTCATCCATTTGCCCGGCCAGATCGGCAGGCAGGATCAAGGCCAAAGGCGTCACCACCTCGTGCCGCTTGACAGGTCTCCCCTTTGCAATTGCTTCCAAGGCGTCACGCCACCATTGCAGGCGCATCTCCGCAATCATCGGCTCTTGCGTGACCCAAGGCGCGCGGGCGACCTCGACGTTCAGAGCATAAAGCGGAAACAGCACCCGACGCGCGTCGACCGGTGCTGCCATGGTCGCTAGAAACCGATCGGGATCGGCCCGTTGCACCAACGCGGCGCACGCGTTCAGGTCGTCGTCAAACGTCACGTCCTACTCCGCCGCGCTTGCCTGCGCGCCACAATCGCGTACCAGTTTCCACTGGATCGCTTCGAGCAACGCCTCGAACGAGGCATCAACTATGTTGGCGCTGACACCCACCGTTGACCAGCGCCGCCCCTTGCCGTCCTCGCTGTCGATGATGACCCGCGTTACCGCCTCAGTTCCGCCCTGGGTGATACGCACCTTGAAATCGACCAGATGCATGTCATCCAGGATCTCTGAATACCGTCCCAGGTCCTTGGCGAGCGCCTTGGCCAGCGCATTCACCGGCCCCCGGTCGCTGCCATTTTCGTCAAGGGACTCGCTTACCGACAGTTTCTTTTCACCGTCAACTTTCACCACGACAACGGCCTCGGACAGGCTGACCATCTTGTTGTACTTGTTCTTGCGGCGCTCAACGGTGACTTTATACCGCTTGACCTCGAAAAACTCGGGAAGCTGCCCCAGCTCCTCTCGCGCCAGCAGCTCGAACGAAGCCTGCGCGGTGTCATAGGAATAACCCTCGGCCTCGCGCTCTTTGATCCGCTCCAGAATCCGTCCCAGGGTCGAGTCGCCAGGCTCAACCGCCAGTCCGGCCTCGTTCAACCGTTTTCGCAAGTTAGACTGACCGGCCTGGTTCGACATCGGGATGACGCGGGAATTGCCAACTGTCGAGGGGTCCACATGCTCGTATGTCGACGGGTCCTTGAGTATGGCGCTGGCATGCAAGCCCGCCTTGTGGGCAAAGGCCGACGCACCCACATAAGCCGCCTGTTTGGTCGGTACCCGGTTCAGGATTTCATCCAGCATCCGGCTGATCCGCGTCAAACCGGCAAGCGCTTCGTGGCTCACACCGGTTTCGAAGGTTGAAGCGTAAGGTTCCTTGAGCAACAGCGTCGGGATCAATGCGGTCAGATTGGCATTGCCGCAGCGTTCGCCCAACCCGTTCAGAGTACCCTGAATCTGCCGCGCGCCTGAATCCACGGCCGCGAGCGAACAGGCCACGGCGTTTTCGGTATCGTTGTGCGTGTGGATACCCAGCCGATCACCGGGAAGACCGGTAGCAATCACTTCGGCCACGATCCGCCCCACCTCGGAGGGTAATGCGCCGCCGTTGGTATCGCATAGCACCACCCAGCGGGCCCCCATCTCCAGCGCGGCGCGACAGGTCGCAACGGCGTAATCCGGATTGTCTTTATAGCCGTCAAAGAAATGCTCGGCGTCAAACAACGCCTCGCGCCCCTGCCCCACGATATGCGCCATCGAGGCCCGGATATTCTCGATATTCTCCTCCAGCGAAATGCCAAGCGCATGAGTCACGTGATAGTCATGCGCCTTTCCGACCAGACAGACCGCCTGAGTACCCGCATTCATAACTGCCGCAAGAACATCGTCGTTTTCCGCCGACCGACCCGACCTTTTGGTCATCCCAAAGGCCGTCAACCGCGCCTTGGTGGTCGGAGCGGCATCGAAAAACGCGCTGTCGGTCGGGTTCGCACCGGGCCAGCCGCCTTCGATATAGTCGATGCCCAGAACATCCAGCGCCTGCGCAATCCGCATCTTTTCAGCCGTCGAGAACTGCACACCCTGCGTCTGCTGGCCGTCCCGAAGGGTGGTGTCGTAGAGATAGAGGCGTTCAACCATTTAAAACCCTCCCGGCGTTCAGACTGCTCATCCCACCGCCTCCAGCTTGGAGGCATCAAATCCCGGCCCCGGCACCAGCTCGATGCCGGCCTTGCTCATCCTCACTTCCAGCCCGGCCGCAAGATATTCCGCTTTCAAACGGTCCACTTCGGCAAAGTCCTTGCTCGCCATCGCTTCGGCCCGCGCCTCAGCCAAACGCGCTTCATGTTCCGAAAGATCAATGGTCGAGGCAGAAGCCCAATCCGGCACACAGTCCTCCATTAACCCGAGGAACTGAAGCGAATAACGCAGGGTGGCGACATCGTTGGCAAGCGACAGTTGGTGCAACTCAGAGATTGCGCCAGCGGTGTTCAGGTCTTCTGCCAGGCATTCGATGATCTGCGGATGTGGTTCACCCAACCCTGTGCCCTGCGCCGCCTGCGCATAGAGTTTCCTGAGGGTTCGCTCCGCCTCGCGCGCCTTCTTCTCGGTCCAATCCATCGGCTTGCGATAGTGCGTCGACAGAAATACGAACCGGATCACCTCGCCCGGAACGCCCTGTTCCAGCAGGTCGTGAACGGTAAAGAAATTACCCAGCGATTTGGACATCTTCTTGCCTTCGACCTGCAACATCTCGTTGTGCATCCAGACATTGGCGAACCGTCCCTCGGGATGGGCACAGCAGCTTTGGGCAATTTCGTTTTCGTGGTGCGGGAACATCAGGTCATTGCCGCCACCATGGATGTCAAAGCTTTCCCCCAACAACTCATAGCTCATGGCCGAGCATTCGATATGCCAGCCCGGCCGCCCGCGGCCCCAGGGGCTGTCCCAACCCGGCAGGTCGTCGGTCGAAGGTTTCCACAATACAAAGTCCATCGGGTTTTTCTTGTAGGGCGCAACCTCGACCCGAGCACCCGCGATCATGTCGTCGACGGACCGGCCGGATAGCTTGCCATAATGTTCTTTCCACGAGTCCACAGCAAACAACACATGCCCCTTAGCGGCATAGGCGTGGCCCTTTTCGATCAGCACCTCGATCATCTCGACCATCTGGCCGATATACTGGGTTGCGCGTGGCATGTGATCGGGCTCCAGCGCACCCAACTGGCCCATATCATCCAGAAACCACTGAGTCGTTTCGGCGGTGATGTCACCAATCTTGCGTCCGGTTTCGGCTGCCCGCGCATTGATCTTGTCGTCCACGTCGGTGAAGTTGCGCACATAGGTCACGTGATCAGGGCCATAGACATGGCGCAGCAACCGATAGAGAACATCAAAAACCACCACCGGCCGTGCATTGCCCAGATGCGCCCGGTCATAGACGGTGGGGCCACAGACATACATCCGCACATTGTCGGGGTCGATCGGAACGAATTCTTCTTTCTTCCGGGTCCGGGTATTGTGCAGTTTGATCGTGGTCATCGGGTCTAGTCCTCAACAGCATGCGCAAGCGCCTTGGCGCGGGCTTAGCAACTTGTCTCAGGGATGAAAACGAAAGAAACCGGCCCGCCTGAAAGTTCAGCAGGTAATGCAGCAGATAATGATGCAAATGCTCCGGTTCATGAGTTCTGGATACCTCGCAAGTTCGCCCAGATCAAGTTGCCGCTCAAAACATGCGAACTACTGCCCGCTATGCTAAGCTGCTCAGCAGGTCTTTTGTCAGGAGCGAGGAATTTAGCCAATGTTCACGAAGGGACCCCTGTTCGATACCTTGCCGCCCGGCTTGCAGCGGCAAATCAAGGAAGCGAATGCCAAATACACCAGCAGTGAAGTGAAGAACTTGGACAAGGAATGCGCCAAGCTGGTCATCGACCTCCGGGTGAAACAAAAGAAATTCGACACCGACGTCAAAAAAAACCTGAACGAACTCGACACGGCCATTACCAGAGTCGAGAATCAGCGCGGTGCTCTAGTAACCTGCACAACACAGATTTATGGGCATGAGAAGATCATCGCAAAGCACATGACGGCGTTGAAAAAAGCACATGCGGCAGGTGACGTTAAAAAGTGCAAGACAATTGAAGACAAAATCAAAAAACAAACAGAATCCTATCACAAAACCATGAAGGAGGCGTCCAAGATATCGTCATCGATCGAAACCGACCTGGCAGACGCCGTCAAGTTGATCGAAGCTTTCAAAACCGTTGCCAACATCATCCCGGTATCGCGCATGGTAATCAAATCTACTCTGTGAAGATCAAACCTGGGCACCACACAAGCATATCTTTTTTTGAGTTTCCCAATCCGTCCTCGTGAGATTGACGAATCAAAGCGGTCCTGCCCCTCTCTGTCGAATTACCAAGGGAGCGGATCATGAAACTGTCACATCGAATTACTCATCTGACCGGAGGTGGTTCGGATGGCTGGGAGGTTTTCTATCGGTCACGCCGGATGATTGCCGAGGGAACATCGGTGACCGAACTGACAATCGGTGAGCACGACATTCGCACACACCCTTCGATACTCAAGGTCATGAACGATTCGGCGCTTGGTGGGCATACCGGGTATGCCATGGTGCCGGGAACAGCGTTGTTACGCGATACCGTAGCCGCACGGGTGCAAGCCCGAACAGGCGTGGCGACGACACGAGACAACGTGTTGATCACACCGGGTGGTCAAGCGGCGCTGTTTGCCGCCCACACTGCGGTCTGCAATCCCGGCGATACGGCTCTCTATCTCGATCCCTATTACGCAACCTATCCCGGCACCATTCGCGGCGTGGGTGGCGTTGCAAAGGCGGTCAAGACCCGCGCCACAGACGCCTTCCAACCCCGAGCAACGGATATTGATTCAGCGGCAGAAGGCGCCGTTTCCCTTCTGATCAACTCCCCAAACAATCCTACCGGTGTGGTTTATTCCCGCGAGACGATCAATGCGATTGCCGAAGTCAGCAAAGCCAGAGATCTATGGCTGATTTCGGACGAGGTCTATGACACCCAGGTCTGGAAAGGTGAACATGTCTCACCTCGCTCCCTGCCCGGTATGGCCGAACGCACGCTGGTTGTCGGGTCGATATCAAAATCGCACGCGATGACCGGGTCACGCTGCGGCTGGATCGTGGGGCCAAGCGACGTTATCGGGCATCTGATTAACCTTGCCACACACACGACTTACGGCGTGCCGGGATTCATACAGGACGCAGCCAGCTATGCACTGGCTGCGGGTCAAGAGCTGGAAGACGAGATTTCGGCCCCTTTCCTGCGTCGCAGAGCCTTGGCGCAAGAGATATTGGCGCGTCAAAACGCGATTCTCCCAGTGCCTTCACAGGGGGCCATGTATCTTATGCTCGATATCCGGGCGACCGGGTTGAGTGGCGAATCTTTTGCAAATGCGTTGCTGGACACCCACAGAATCGCGGTCATGCCCGGAGAGAGCTTTGGGCAAGCCGCAGCAGGGCATATCCGCGTTGCAATGACAATCGAGGACGCGGCATTTGTACGCTCGCTGGAACAAGTTTGCAGATTCGCTGCCACGCTGACGCAACAACGTGCGGCGGTGTGATTGTCGGAGAAGGTCAGAACCGGAATGTTGTTCGTAGATTGAAGGTATTTGTCCCAAAATCGCCTGACGCGCCGTTCAAGTCCTTGAAGTCGTGATGCAACGCCTCGCCGCTGATTACCAGCCGGTCAGTGATGGGGTATGCAACGCCAATGCCATAGACGGCCGCGTTATCGCTGTTGCCCGAGGTATGCGCACGCGCTGCTCCAAGGACGACATAGCCCAGGGCCGAGCCGAAATCATAACCGCCGCGCAGCTTAAGACGGCTGATATCGTCAATATCCCCACCCCCGGCACCCAGATTGATGTTGGCATAGTTATATTCCAGTTCGCCACCGACCACGAACCTGCCGAAATCGTAGTCGTAGCCGATATGAGGACCGAAATTGAAGTCATTCCCGCCAAGGCTTCCCGGCCCGGTCGCATCCGTATAACCGAAACTGAATCCGCCATACACACCAGTCCAGTCCTCAGCCGTTGCCGGTGTGACAAAACCGAGCAACAGGATTGCCAATGCTGCGGAGATGACTTTCATCTTCCTTCCTTCTGGTCCTCGGCATCGCATGACCGCGATGCCGAACTTTCCAAATCTTCAACTACTTACGTGGGCAACCTGCCCGGGGCTTTCAATACAACGATGCAAATCACCGACCTTTGCTTCAACCATAACAGATTCGGTAATCACCGTGGGTAAATTCCTGTAAACCGACCAATTTCGTAGTCGCAAACAGAACAGATCGAGTCGCGCACATAGGCCTAATGTCCTGACAGGCGTGGATGGAGAAATTAATGCAGGGCGAGCAGTCGAAAATCTGCTTGGTTAGTCGGACGATCGGCGCCGACCGGGGCCGTGCCGCGCGTGGAAGGCCGTGAAAGCTGTTTTCATTCAGCACCTTCCACAACACTACACGGAAAAAAATTTATGAACGATCAATCCCGTAGCTCCTCTCGCAGCGGTGGCCGTGCAGCCCGTCGCGCCGCCCGCGCAACCTCTCTTCCCGAACATATGCGCCCCGTCCGCCCGGGTCAGGAAGGCGGCTGGCTGAAACCTCTGACGCAAGAGGGAATGGAGCGCATTCACCGTGCGGCGCTGGACGCTCTGGAACAAATTGGCCTGGCCGATGCGCCGCAAAGCGGCATCGATTATCTAGTGAATGCCGGATGCATCCTGGGCGACGATGGCCGCATTCGCTTTCCCCGCGCCCTGGTCGAAGACACGATTGCCAGGGCCAATCGGTCGGTAACTCTTTATAGTCGCGATGGAAAAACCGATCTGAACCTGTCGGGCAACCGTGTCCACTATGGCACTGCGGGCGCTGCGGTTCACATGGTGGATGTCGAGGGGCGCAACTATCGCGACTCGACCGTTCAGGATCTGCACGATGCCTCACGGATCTGCGAAAACCTGGAAAATGTCCATTTTGTACAACGCCCCATGGTATGTCGTGACATTTTGGACAATCGCGAGATGGACCTGAACACGATCTACGCCTGCTGTTCGGGAACGTACAAACACGTCGGAACGTCGTTCACCGATCCCAGCTATGTCGCCCCGGCGATGGAAATGCTGCACATGATCGCGGGCGGCGAGGACAAATGGCGTGAGCGGCCATTCGTGTCGAACTCGAACTGCTTCGTCGTGCCACCGATGAAGTTCGCCACCGAAAGCTGTCAGGTGATGGAGGAGTGCATCAAGGCGGGCATGCCGGTGCTGCTGCTGTCTGCGGGCATGGCGGGTGCGACCGCCCCTTCGACAGTTGCCGGCGCGATTACACAGGCCACCGCCGAGTGCCTGGCGGGTCTCGTCTATGTGAACGCTGTCAAACCCGGCGCGCCGGCGATCTTTGGCACCTGGCCTTTCGGGCTGGATTTGCGAACGGGTGCGATGACGGTCGGATCGGGAGAACAGGCATTGCTGAGCGCGGGCTGCGCGCAGATGCACAAGTTCTATGACCTGCCCGGCGGCGCGGCTGCGGGGGCATCGGATTCCAAGATGCCCGATATGCAGGCCGGGTGGGAGCAGATGTGTTCGAACGTCATGGCCGGGCTGTCGGGGCTGAACATGGTCTATGAGGCGGCAGGCATGCATGCCTCGCTGCTGGGTTTTTGTCACGAGTCACTCATTCTGAGCGACGATTTGATCGGACAAGCCTTGCGCTGTGTACGCGGTATCGAAGTGACCGACGAAACTCTGGCGCTGGATCAGATGGCCGAAGTTTGCCTTGGCGGCCCCGGCCACTATCTGGGCACCGACGCCACACTGAGCCGGATGCAGATCGACTATGTCTATCCTGCGCTTGGTGACCGAACCTCGCCCAAGGAATGGGCGGAACGCGACAAGCCCGACCTTATTGCAAAAGCGATAGCACGCAAGGAAGCGATCCTTGCCGAGCGGTCTCCGGCCCGGTTCGACGCGACATTGGACGCAAGCATTCGCGCCAAGTTCAACATTCACTTGCCGTCGTAACCTGTTGAAAAGAAGCAGCCGGAGCGATCCGGCTGCCCTATTTGCGTGTGAGTTACCCGTCGGTTGCGGGTATCAGACCTGCCTGCTGCGCCACGGCAACTTCGTCGCGATCCAGCGCGCCGTCACCATTGGCGTCCATGGTCGAGAATTGATCGGCACCAATCTCGGGAAAGACGGCCTGCATTTCTTCGATTGTCAGAACACCGTCGCCATTGGAATCGGCACCGGATTGAGCAAAGGCGATGGTCGGGATACTGACGACCAGCGCGGCCAGATATTTCAGGGTCATTGCGGTTTCTCCTGATTAAAAGGAATTGTTGACGTCCGGACGAAGCCAACAAAACCGCTATCCCGTTCTGTGTCAGCACCGACGCCCTTGGCGGGCAATTTCAAGCCAAAGCCCGCGAAAGCCGCCAGAGTCGTTCAGCAGCGTTCCGCACAACTGACGGTGGATTGACCTTGTCGGCAATTCTTCCCTTACGGAAAAACCGAAAAGTGGCGCGATCTGGCCGATCATTTCGGATTGAAAACAGAAAAAAGGGGGCCGAAGCCCCCTTGTCGAGTTTCGCCGTCCAGGCTCATTACATTGACCGCCCGGTGTTTTTTTGCCTGCGGCCTGGACGTCGTCCAGGGCGAGCGCACCCGCCCCATGTGAGAGTGGGAAGGACCGATATTCCGTCCCACCCTGTTCCGGCCGAACATGGGCATGTTCCGCCGAGTGGGATGACGCGTCACGGGTAAGTCTTGGACTTGACTGTCATCCCGGGTGTGGTCGGGACCGGATCACCGAGGGAGATCCAAGCCCCTACACGCCGTCGCCGGCGCGATTCAGTTTAGAGGGTCACGAGCACCCGCTCGTGGATCCACAGGTGTTGCACTTCATGCAGGTGCCGTTGCGCACCAGCGTGTAGTTGCCGCATTCGCCGCAGGGGTCGCCCTCGTATCCCTGCATCTTGGCCTTGGTGCGGGCGTCCATGCCGGTTGCGGTCACGGTTTCGCTGACCACGACGGTTTCAGTCGCCTGCGCCTTGAACCCGGCCGCCGGCTCAGCCATGCCGCCAAAGGCGCTGGCACCGCCGTTGAACACCACCAGTTCTTGCGGCAACCTCTTGCGCAGATATCCCGTCGAACTGATTTGTTTCAGCACTTCCAGTGACTTGGAAGCCGCACTTTCACTAACCTCGGCAATGTTAGAGACGTTTTCATCCTCGCCCCGGCCCAGATCGTCAAAGGTGGCGCCCTCGGGCTTTACATGGGCCAGATCGGTGCGGTCGAGATAGCTGACCGCCAGTTCGCGGAAGATGTAGTCAAGGATCGACGTTGCGTTCTTGATCGAGTCGTTGCCCTGCACCATGCCTGCCGGTTCGAACTTGGTGAAAGTGAAGGCGTCAACGAACTCTTCCAGCGGAACACCGTATTGCAGGCCGACCGACACGGCGATGGCGAAGTTGTTCATCATCGCACGGAACCCGGCACCTTCCTTGTGCATGTCGATGAAGATTTCGCCAAGCTGACCATCTTCGAACTCGCCCGTGCGCAGGTACACCTTGTGTCCGCCCACGATCGCCTTTTGGGTATAGCCCTTGCGGCGATGCGGCAGCTTTTCGCGGTGGCTGCGGATGATTTCCTTGACCACCACCTTTTCGATGATCTTTTCGGCCAGCGTCACCGCTTTTTCCTGAGGCGAGCCGCTTTCCAGAATTTCGGCGGCTTCATCGTCGTCCTCGACCAGGGCCGCGGCCAGCGGCTGGCTGAGTTTTGAGCCGTCGCGATAAAGCGCGTTGGCCTTGATCCCCAGCGACCACGACAGCTCATAGGCTTTTTGACAATCCTCGATGGTCGCGTCATTCGGCATGTTGATCGTTTTCGAAATCGCGCCTGAGATGAAGCTTTGCGCAGCAGCCATCATGGTGATGTGGCTGTCGACATTGAGGAAACGCTTACCCTTCTTGCCGCAAGGATTGGCGCAATCGAAGATCGCATAGTGCTCGGGCTTCAGGTGCGGTGCACCTTCAAGGGTCATGGTGCCACAAACGTGGTCGTTGGCGGCCTCGATATCCTTGCGGGTAAAGCCCAGATGGCGGAGCAGATCGAAGGTCGGGTCGTTCAGCTTGGCCGCAGGAATGCCCAGAACACCGGTGCAGAACTCTTCGCCCAGTGTCCACTGGTTGAACACGAACCGGATGTCAAAGGCCGATTCCAGCGCTTCGTCCACCTTGCGCAGCTCGTTCGGGCCAAAGCCGTGGCCTGTCAGCGAAGTGTGGTTGATCCCCGGCGCGTTGCCGATGGTGCCGTGCCCGACGGCGTAAGACACGATTTCCTCGATCTGGGCCGAGGTGTAGCCCAGTTTCTCAAGCGCGGAGGGAACCGAGCGGTTGATGATCTTGAAATAACCGCCGCCGGCGAGTTTCTTGAATTTGACCAGCGCGAAATCCGGCTCGATCCCGGTGGTGTCGCAATCCATCACCAGCCCAATCGTGCCCGTCGGCGCAATCACCGTGGCCTGCGCGTTGCGATAACCGTTCTGCTCGCCCAGGCTCAGCGCTTCGTCCCAGGCGGACATGGCCAGATCAATCAGGCGCTTGTCGGGGCAGTTGGCATGATCCAGCGGCACCGGCTTGACGGCGAGCTTTTCGTAACCCTGGGTCACGCCTTGCGCCGCACGGCGGTGGTTGCGGATGACGCGCAGCATGTGATCGGCGTTTCGTTCGTAACCGGCGAATGGCCCCAGCTCGCCCGCGATCTCTGCCGAGGTGGCATAGGCAACTCCGGTCATGATCGCGGTCAGCGCGCCACAGATCGCGCGGCCTTCGACCGAGTCATAGCTGTAGCCCATGTTCATCAGCAGACCGCCGATATTGGCGTACCCCAGACCCAAGGTACGGAAATCATAGGACAGTTGCGCAATTTCCTTGGACGGGAACTGCGCCATCATTACCGAGATCTCCAGCGTCAGCGTCCAGAGGCGTGCTGCGTGCATATAGTCGTCGGCCTGGAACACGCCATCCTTGAGGAAGGTCAGCAGGTTCATCGATGCCAGATTGCAGGCGGTGTCATCAAGGAACATGTACTCGGAACATGGGTTCGAGCCGCGGATCGGGCCGTCTGCCGGGCAGGTGTGCCATTCATTCACGGTGTCATGGTACTGGATGCCCGGATCGGCGCAGGCCCAGGCGGCATGGCCGACCTTTTCCCACAGGTCCCGCGCCTTGACGGTCTTGGCGACCTTGCCGTTGGTGCGGTTGATCAGCTCCCAGTCGGCATCTTTTTCGACCGCGGTCAGGAATGCGTTGGTGACGCGGATCGAGTTGTTCGAGTTCTGTCCCGAGACAGAGCTGTATGCCTCGCTGTCCCAGTCGGTATCATAGGTCGGGAATTCGATGCTGTCGTGGCCCTGCTTGGCGTAATCCAGCACGCGCTTGATGTATGTTTCCGGGATCGCGACCTTTTTCGCTTCGCGGATCGCGGTTTTCAGGCTGTCGTTTGTATTGGGATCATAAGCGTCATCAGCTGTGCCGTCCCAGCTGCGGATGGCCTCGAAGATACCGTTCAGCATCTTTTCGTGCATTTTCGATCCGGCTACGATCGAGGCCACCTTTTGCTCTTCGATCACTTTCCACTCGATAAACTGTTCGATGTCGGGGTGGTCCGCATCGACAATCACCATCTTCGCTGCCCGACGGGTGGTCCCGCCTGATTTGATCGCGCCCGCTGCGCGGTCGCCGATCTTTAGAAAACCCATAAGACCCGAGGACTTGCCACCGCCAGACAAAGCCTCGCCTTCGGCGCGCAGGTGGCTGAAGTTGGTGCCCGTGCCCGAGCCATACTTGAACAGGCGCGCCTCGCGCACCCACAGATCCATGATCCCGCCTTCGTTCACGAGGTCATCATCGACCGACTGGATGAAACAGGCGTGCGGCTGAGGATGCTCGTAGGCGGATTTCGATTTGGTCAGCTTGCCGGTCTTGTAGTCGACATAGTGGTGCCCCTGCGCCGGGCCATCGATGCCATAGGCCCAGTGCAGTCCGGTGTTGAACCATTGTGGGCTGTTAGGTGCGGCGCGCTGGGTCGCCAGCATGTACCGCATCTCGTCGAAATAGGCGCGCGCATCGTCCTCGGTCGAGAAATAGCCGCCTTTCCAGCCCCAATAGGCCCAGGCGCCTGCGAGACGATCAAAGACCTGCTTGGACGATGTCTCACCTTCGAACTCGGCCCCGTCGTCCGGCACCGAACGCCAGAGGAATTCGGGGACGTCCTTTTCCTTGACCTTCTTCAGCCGCGACGGGACGCCGGCCTTGCGGAAGTATTTTTGTGCAATCACATCGCTGGCGACCTGGCTCCAGCGGGCAGGAACTTCGATGTTGTCGAGACGAAAGACAATGGTGCCATCCGGATTTCGGATTTCGGAGGTTGCGGACACAAAATCCAGATCCGCATATGCATCCTGACCGGTCTTGGTGAATTTTCTTTCAATCTTCATGTCCGCCGCCCTAGCTTCTCAATCAACATGTCCCCGACCGATCGGCCGAATTATCTTCCTGCGGGTGCTTGCCCACCCTGGAAACCGGTTCGAGACGCCAAAGAATTCCCGGCGCTGAAATTCACAGCGCGAAGTCGATCACCGACCACACGTTTCCTTGAATTGCTTTCCGTCCCTTGCCCGTTGCCTTTCTGGTCATTACCTACCAGATTTAGTGGCAACGCATCCGGCCCACACAATTTGGCGTATATATCCATAGAAGGTCAACGCCATTTTTGGCCCAAATTCGAATCTTTTTTGTTGACCCCCCAATTCACTCTCGCCCGGCCCGGCGACGTATCCGATTCCTCCACAAGTTGTTCACAGGCCAATACGACCGTGTCCAAACGCCTTCTGCGATTTTTTTCTTTGTTTTCAGGTCGGGTTATGTCGCGTACTGTTCGTGGCAGATACCGTCGAAGGCTCTGACAGGGTTCCGGGAATCACTATCGCCTGGCGATGCGGATGGTTCCATGCGCGGTTGATGACCTGTGACCTGAATTGGACCGTCGACCCATGCGCGCAGTTTGTTTCCCCTTGTTCATGACCTTGATCGTGGCCTGTGCACCACAAGATATAGAGACATCGCGCAGCGCTTCTTATCCGGAATACCCCGAATCTCTCATCCGGGCGTTCGAGGCCGCATGTTCGGACACGGGCGAAAGAATTCTTCGCCCCAGCCGCACCTCAATTGAGTGCAGACAGTTGATGCCGCCCCAAACGACGGCCTATCTCATCCTCACATATGACGGCACGCCCGAGAAATTGCCGGAAAGCGTGATGCGCATGAGTGTCACCGAAATATCCGGCGGTCATCGGGTCGATACCGAGTTTTTTCTGGATATCCCGCGCAAGGATCGTGGCGTAACACGGGTCAGGATCGAAAGCGACAGGTTGGATCGAAAAGTTGCGCGACTGCTGCGGGCAACTGGTGGAACTTCTCTCTGACTGAAGTGTGGTCGGGGCGGCAGGATTCGAACCTACGACCCCCTGTACCCAAAACAGGTGCGCTACCAGACTGCGCCACGCCCCGGACCGTGCGCCTTCCTAGCGATGTGTTTCTGATTTGAAAAGACCTAACAGGGCCAGATTGCGGGCCCACCCGAAAAAATTTCGTGCCGCAAGCGGGTTCCCGGCGAAATTCCATAACGACGGGCCAGCCCAGCATTGATTTCGAACACCGCATATATGTCATCACCGCCAAAGATCGCGGTTTCGTCATGGGGGATTGCGTTCTCGTGAACCCGTTGCACGATACCGGTTCGATCAACGAAAATCATATCCAGCGGAATCAACGTATTCTTCATCCAGAACACGACCGGTTGCGGCGGGTCGAACACGAAAAGCATGCCCGAGCGATCCGGCATCTCTTCGCGGAACATCAGACCTTTGGACCGTTCCTGAGGTGTCACGGCAAGTTCGATGTTGAAGCGGATCTGAGAGGTGTCGTTCTTGAGGTCAAGCACCGTCGGCGCGCATTGCGCCAACGCGGTTTCGGCCCGGAGCGCCAGAAACAGCCCCAAAAACAGGAGTAGTTTCTTCAACACCGCGGAATCAATGGTCGACGGCCGCTTCCCAGGCCAGAACCTGGGCCGCCATTCGACCACGTTTACCGTCGATCACCCGCATGGCAAGCGCTTCGCCCGGCTGAAGATCGGAAAGCCCCGAACGGCGTAGGACTTCGATATGCAGAAACACATCCTCGTCACGACCGAATACGTTGGCAAAGCCAAAACCCTTGCCCTTGTCGAACCATTTCACACGCGCGGCTTCCAGCGGCGCCTGTTCAATCGCATCCGGTGAAAGGTCTGCAAAATCGGAAAGCAGCATCGATTCGGCCCGTTCGGGCGGTGCGATGGCAACAACCTCGACGGCCTGCACACCCCTGTCGGTGCGGTGGGTCATAATCTCAATGCCCGCCCCGTCGGCGACCGAACTCTGGCCAAAGTTCCTAAGTACGTTCACGTGCAACAAGATATCCGGCCCGCCTGCGTCGGACACGACAAATCCGTACCCCTTGGCGGGGTCGAACCATTTTACGTGTCCGCGGACTCGTTGCATGTTGTTCAAATCTTCCGGCACTTGCTTCCCAACGTGACTTCTGCCCATCCCATAGGCTGACGATGTGTATGGAATTGGTTGGTAAATTCAAGCTGAAAAACTCTAGCCTTTTCAGCGTTCTGCATTTCACGACACGCAAACGTCATGGATTTAACCTCTGCACTAACCACTCTGAAGCCATATCCTGTCGACGCCACACGAACCGATCATGCAACCGAAACGCGCCATCTGCCCAGAACTCGATTTCAGTCGGGACCAACCGGTATCCGCCCCAAAACGGAGGGCGCGGTGGATTGGGACCCAGCTTTGCCGTCACCTTCGCCACTTCTGCCATCAGGGCCGCTCGGCTGGACAATGGTTGCGACTGGCGCGAGGCCCATGCGCCCAATCTGCTCTTGAGGGAGCGCGAAGCGTAGTATTCGTCAGCCATTGGCCCCTCTTCGCGGGAAATGGTTCCACGAACGCGAATCTGACGTCGCAGTGATTTCCAGTGTATCACAAAGGCCGCTTTTCCGGCAGTTTCCAGTTCCTTCGCCTTGGCGCTTTCATAATTCGTATAAAAAACAAACGCATCAGGCTCGATATCTTTCAGGAGAACCATGCGCACATTCGGCAGGCCACTCGAATCCACGGTGGACAGCGCGATCGCGTTCGGATCGTTCGGTTCTGACTGTTCGGCCTCGTGCAGCCACCGGCCCGCTATTTCAAACGGATCGGCACCGGCAAAGATGCCATCACGCTCGCTCATTTCCATCCCCTTGAACGACTTGGCGGTGACCCTACGGCGAGAACTCCGCTCAAGCAATAGCCAGCGGCCTTGAAGCAATCAGACCAATGGCATAAACCACATCAACACAACGCGACGACAGGCGGAGAACCGAACATGTCAAATCAGTTGATGGCCGGCAAGCGCGGCCTCATCATGGGACTGGCCAATGACAAATCCATCGCGTGGGGCATCGCCCGCGCCTTGTCCGAGGCCGGGGCCGAGCTTGCATTCTCTTACCAGGGGGATGCATTGAAGAAACGGGTCGATCCGCTGGCCGCACAGCTTGGCAGTGAAATTGTCCTGCCCTGCGACGTGAGCGACGAGGACTCGATCGATGCTCTTTTTTCGGCATTGGGTGAAAAATGGGGGCAGCTGGATTTTGTCGTGCATGCCATCGGATTTTCCGACAAGAACGAATTGCGCGGGCGATATGTCGATACCAGCCGGGCCAATTTCAAACTGACTATGGACGTGTCGGTCTATTCCTTCACCGCCGTTATGCAGCGCGCCGAAAAGCTGATGACTGATGGCGGCAGCGCAATAACGCTGACATATTACGGTGCCGAACAGGTGATGCCGCATTATAATGTCATGGGCGTTGCCAAGGCAGCGCTTGAAGCATCGGTGAAATACCTGGCCGAGGATCTGGGCAAGGATGGAATCCGCGTCAATTCGATCTCGGCCGGCCCAATCAAGACGCTTGCCGCATCCGGCATCGGCGACTTCCGCTATATCATGAAGTGGAACGAGTATAACTCGCCGCTGCGCCGCAACGTAACAATCGATGACGTAGGCAAGTCGGCGCTCTATCTGCTCAGCGATCTCAGCAGCGGCGTGACCGGTGAAAACCTGCACGTGGATTCGGGTTATCACATCGTCGGCATGAAGGCCGTCGATGCGCCCGATGTTGAAAAGGGATAACCGGCATGAGCGCCAAGGATCGACTGCCGCACGAAAAGGGCTTTCACATAAGCTGGGACCAGATTCACCGCGATTCCCGCGCACTGGCCTGGCGCCTGGACGGGCAAGGCCCGGATGACGGCGCGTGGCGCGCTGTGGTGGCAATCACCCGTGGCGGCATGGCGCCCGCGATGATCGTCAGCCGCGAACTGGATATCCGCACGGTCGACACGATCAGCGTCAAGTCCTATCACCATCAGGCCCAGGGTGAAGCCGAAGTGCTGAAATCGCCCGATGGCGATTTGATGGGGGATGGTGAAGGCGTTCTGATCATCGACGATCTGGTGGACAGTGGCAAAACGCTGGAGCTCGTGCGCAAGATGTATCCCAAGGCACATTTCGCAACCGTCTACGCCAAACCCAAAGGCCGCCCGATGGTGGATACCTTCATCACCGAGGTAAGCCAGGACACCTGGATCTTTTTCCCGTGGGACATGGCCCTGCAATATGTCGAGCCCTATCGCGGCACGGATTGAAACCGAGACGCGCCCAACCGGGCGCGTTTTTTTGGACCATCGGCGCATACCGAAACACTCCAGGACGGATTCACAATGACACAGACCCGAACCGCCGCTACATTCGCGCCGCCGGTCATGGAAGCGCGTCGCTGGATACAAGGGGTCGAATTTCCAGCGGACCGACCGCTGATCAATGTCAGCCAAGCAGCCCCGGTCGACCCTCCACCCGAACCATTGCGTCGCGCCATGGCCGAGTTTGCGATCAACGAGGATGGCGCCCACCTTTATGGTCCTGTTCTGGGCAATGACGATCTGCGCACGGAACTGGCCAGTCAGATCTCTGAACACTATTGCGGCTCTGTCAAAGCGACCCAAGTCGCGATCACCAGCGGCTGCAATCAGGCGTTCTCTGCCGCGATTTCCGCCATTACCGGTGAAGGCGACGAAGTGATTCTGCCTACGCCTTGGTATTTCAATCACAAGATGTGGCTTGATATGGCGGGCGTTCGCGCGGTGGACCTGCGTACCGGGGATGATTTGCTGCCCGATCCCGAACAGGCGCGGTTGCTGATCACGGACAAGACCCGGGCAATTTCGTTGGTGACACCCAACAATCCCGGCGGCGTCGAATACCCGGCGGAGTTGGTGCGCGCCTTTTACGATCTTGCCAGGGAATACGGCATTCGCTTGCTGGTGGACGAAACCTATCGCGATTTCGACAGCCGCAGCGGCGCACCGCACGACCTTTTCACCGACCCCGACTGGGACAAAACGCTGGTGCATCTCTATTCCTTCTCCAAGGCCTATCGTCTGACCGGCCATCGCGTCGGGGCTTTGGCCAGCAGCCCAGCCTTGTTGGCCGAGATCGAAAAATTCCTGGATACGGTTGCGATCTGCCCCGGCCAGATCGGTCAGTTTGCAGCCCATTGGGGGATGCAGAACCTGTCGCAGTGGCTGGCCGGTGAACGTGCTGAAATTCTTGACCGCCGTGCCGCGATTACCGAAGGGATGCCTGCGCTGGAGAATAAGGGCTGGAAATTGCTGGGCCTGGGTGCCTATTTCGCCTATCTTGAGCACCCCTTCGACATGCCGTCAGACGAACTGGCACGTGAACTGGTCAGGAAGGCAGGCGTTCTGCTGCTGCCCGGCACCATGTTCATGCCTGCCCACGACAGCGCGGGCCAAAGTCAGGTTCGCGTCGCGTTTGCCAATCTGGATCGGGCCGGGATCGGACAGTTGTTCCAGCGGTTACAGGCGGTCACCTTCTGATCTTGCCCCCCGCCAGTGCGCGTCGTATTCAGGGCCGCAACGAAAAGGGCAGAATAACGCCGCAAGACTAGGGGGCATCATGGCCGCGCGCATCAAGAGCTTGTCTAAAACCTTTGTCTGGATCCTGATGGGCCTGCTTATGCTGGGTCTTGCCGGGTTCGGCGCGGTCAACCTCAGCGGCACGATCCGCACCGTGGCTCAGGTCGGGGATGAATCCATCTCGGTCGATGCCTACGCCCGAGAACTGCAGCGAGAAATTCGCGCGGTCGAGGCGCAGACAGGCCAGCCCATGCAGATGTCGCAAGCACGCGAACTCGGCCTCGACCAGTTGGCACTGGCCCGTCTCGTTGCTCTTGCTTCACTCGACAACGAAGTGGCGCAAATGGGCGTGTCGGTTGGCGACGAGAACCTGCAAAAAGAGATCGTTCAGATCCCGGCTTTTCAGGGTATAGACGGATCTTTCGATCGCGAAGCCTATCGTTTTCAGCTTGAGCAGGTCGGGTTGAGCGAGGCGGAGTTCGAAGCAGACATTCGCAAGGAAACTTCGCGGACATTGGTGCAGGGCGCCGTCATGGCAGGGGTAACCATGCCGGACACAATGGTTGACACGCTGGTCGATTACATCGGCGCGCGCCGCAGCTTTACGATGGCCACCTTGGGCGCGGAAAACCTCGAAGCTCCGGTTCCTGCGCCGACCGATGCACAGGTTCAGGGTTATTACGACGAGAACCCTGACCAGTTCACCCTGCCACGCACCAAGCGGCTGACATATGCACTGCTGTCGCCCGAGATGCTGCTGGACACGATCGAAGTGGACGAGGATGCGGTGCGAAACCTGTACTCTCAGCGCGAAGCAGAATTCCGCCAGCCCGAGCGCCGCCTGGTCGAGCGGCTGGTTTTTGGCGACGAAGAAGCCGCCAAAAGCGCTATGGCCCAGATCGAAGTGGGCGGTGCGAGTTTCGAGCAAATGGTACAGGATCGAGGCTTGGAACTACGCGATATTGATCTGGGCGACGTGACAGCTGACGATCTTGGCGCTGCGGCCGATACCGTTTTTGCAGCCGAAGTCGGCAAAGTGGTCGGCCCCCTGCCCTCCGATCTCGGCCCGGCGCTGTTCCGGATCAACGGATCACTGGCCGAACAGATCGTGACCTTTGAACAGGCCGAGGCCGAGTTGCGCGATGAACTGGCCGCTGACCGGGCGCGTCGCCAGATAGAGGCGCAATCCGAGGACATCAATGACCTGCTGGCGGGCGGAGCAACGCTTGAGGAGCTGGCAGGTGAGACCGGGATGGAGCTTGGTCAGATTGACTGGACCGAAGAAAGCAGCGATGGCGTAGCGGCTTACAACGGGTTCCGCGATGCTGCCGAAGCCGTGCAGGAAGGTGATTTTCCCGAGATCGCCTTTCTCGAAGACGGCTCGATCTTTGCGCTGCGTCTGGACGAGGAGCTTGGCCCGAGACCCGAACCGCTGGACAACGCACGCGACAAGGTCATAGCTGCGTGGGTGCAGGCGGAAACCGCCAAGGTTCTTGGAGAGCAGGCGAACACGGTGCTGGCACAGCTAGCGACCGACGGAGATTTCGCCGCCATCGGCCTGCCGTTCCGGGTTGAAAACGGGTTGACCCGTTCCGCCTATCTGGACGGAACTCCGGTCGATTTCCTGAATCAGGTATTCGAGATGGAGCCGGGTGAACTGCGTGTGCTTTCGGGCACAGGCACCGCCCTGATCGTGAGGCTTGACGATGTCCTGCCACCAGCGGACACC
The DNA here is from genome assembly GCF_059612845.1 of Ruegeria sp. YKSE079. Lineage (NCBI taxonomy): Bacteria > Pseudomonadati > Pseudomonadota > Alphaproteobacteria > Rhodobacterales > Roseobacteraceae > Ruegeria > Ruegeria sp. YKSE079. Next base: position 22,804 of record NZ_JBXWRJ010000018.1, read on the forward strand.
GATGATCTGAAACAGATGCGCGCGGCGTTGGGCGAACAGCTCAATCAGGCGCTGGCGCAAAACGTCTTTGACATCTATGTGCGCGACGCTCAGACCCGCGCGCGTCCGACGCTGGATCAACGCGCCCTGAATGCCGTGCAATCCAATTTCTGACACGAGACTGACATGGCCCTGACCCCCGACTTCGAAACCTTTGCGCGCGCCTATGAGGCCGGCGAAAATCAGGTCGTCTATGCCAGGCTGGCCGCGGATCTGGACACGCCTGTGTCACTGATGCTCAAGCTGACTGGCGCGCAGAAAGACGCCTTCATGCTTGAATCCGTGACGGGTGGAGAGGTGCGCGGGCGTTATTCCATCATCGGGATGAAACCGGATCTGATCTGGCGCTGTCATGGTCAGCAATCCGCGCTGAACCGTTCGGCCCGCTTTGATGCGGATGCCTTTGATCCGCAGGACGGCAACCCGATGGACAACCTGCGCGCCCTGTTGGCCGAGAGTCGCATCGACCTGCCGGATGACCTGCCACAGGCGGCGGCGGGTCTGTTCGGCTATCTGGGTTATGACATGGTGCGTCTGGTCGAAAATCTGCCGGACGTAAACCCCGATCCGCTGGGTCTGCCGGACGCGGTGATGATGCGCCCTTCGGTTGTGGCGGTGCTCGACGGGGTCAAGGGCGAAGTCACGGTGGTCTCGCCCGCATGGATCAGCGAGGGGCAAACCGCCAAGGCAGCATATGCCCAGGCCGCCGAGCGGGTGATGGACGCGGTTCGCGATCTGGAGCGCGCCATGCCCGCCGAAACGCGTGATCTGGGCGAGGCACAGGAAGTCGCTCCGCCGGTGTCGAATTTCACCAAATCCGGCTATATGGAGGCGGTCGAAAAGGCCAAGGAATACATCCGCGCAGGAGACATCTTTCAGGTGGTTCCGGCACAGCGCTGGACACAGGAATTCCCGCTGCCTCCTTTTGCGCTCTACCGTTCGCTGCGGCGCACCAATCCGTCGCCCTTCATGTTCTATTTCAACTTTGGCGGCTTTCAGGTCATCGGTGCATCGCCCGAGATCCTTGTGCGGGTTTTTGGCAGCGAGGTGACCATCCGCCCCATCGCGGGCACCCGCCCCCGCGGCGCCACCCCCGAGGAGGACCGCGCACTCGAGGCCGATCTGCTGGCGGATCAAAAGGAACTGGCCGAACACCTGATGCTGCTGGATCTGGGTCGAAACGACACCGGACGCGTCGCCAGGATCGGCACAGTTCGCCCGACTGAAAAGTTCATCATCGAACGCTACAGCCACGTGATGCACATCGTGTCGAACGTCGTTGGTGAACTGGCCGAGGACAAAGACGCGCTGGATGCGTTTTTTGCTGGAATGCCTGCAGGCACCGTTTCCGGTGCGCCCAAGGTGCGCGCGATGGAGATCATCGACGAACTGGAGCCGGAAAAGCGCGGCATCTATGGCGGCGGGGTCGGTTATTTCTCGGCTGGCGGCGACATGGATATGTGCATCGCCCTGCGTACCGCCATCGTGAAGGATCGCAAGCTCTATATCCAGGCAGGCGGTGGTGTTGTCTATGACAGCGACCCCGAGGCGGAATATATGGAAACCGTGCACAAATCCAACGCGATCCGCCGCGCTGCTGCAGACGCGTCCCGGTTCACGGGTAATGGCAACCGGTGACATCCGGTTCGGGCATGCAGATATTCACGCCAGATCAGTACGTTACGTCGCAGTGGAAAAACGGTGGTGGCATCACGCATGAAATTGCGCGCGGTAATCAGGACGGTCACCTGCTCTGGCGGCTGAGCCTGGCTGAGGTCGACCGGGACGGGCCGTTTTCGGTTTTTCCGGGCCTGCACCGCATTCTCACGGTTGTCTCGGGCGCCGGAATGGTCTTGGAAGGCGTACAGGGGAACCTGCCTGCGCCACCTTTTTCACCGCTCACTTTCTCAGGTGATATTGAACTTTGCGGAAGGCTGCGGAGTGGGCCGGTACGAAACTTCAATCTGATCTTTGACCCCACCCGGCTTTGTCCCCGCGTCACGTGTCACAGTGGGCCGGAGCGTTTGCGTTTTCCGGACCACCCTTGTGGGGTGTATATGGTTTCGGGGCAGGCTGGCATCGGCAGTATCAAACTGAAGTCCGGGTCCTTCGTTCTTGAACCGAACGATGACGTTGCATTGGATCCGGGCGCAACGGCACTGTGCGTCGAATTGCGAGCCGTGAATTCACCAAAGAATTGAGAGCACCCGCCAGCCCTGCATCACCCCCCGGCCCCGCTTTTCAGAACCGCTGAGACCGGCGCCAGAGAAACCCGGCTCGCGCGGTCCTGGAGGCCCCAAAGCACCAGCGCCGAGATGGTGTCAGGGCGCACCCGACCCAACATGATCACGGAACCTTCCTGCCCGGCCCGGAATGCCGCCTGATCCAGAAAACGCCGCATCACCTTGGGCTCCTGACCCGCACCGTCAAAATCCCGGAACACCACTGCCGAGGGAACGCCGTTACGCGCCGCAAGTTTCTGTGCGGTGTTCAGGCCATTGTCCTGCATGACCACTCCGCGCCCGGTGCCGCCCGCAATGGCCGTGACCTGTTCGGCAAGGTCCCGGTTGCCCTGGACACCGGTCAACGTGCCTTCGAGAATGCCGACCGTTTCGGGCAAGGTTTCAAGCCAGACCGCCAGCGAAACCTCGGCATCTTTTGCGGTCGCTTCCAGTGGCATATCGGTCATCATCATGACTTCGAAACCGGCCGTCCGGTAACGGGCCATTTTTTCACTGGCTTCCGGATCGACCGGGCTGATCGCAAAGGTAAGTGGATAGGGAAAGTCCGCCAATGCCTCGGCACCCAAGGACCCGATATCGTCGATCAGAACGATTGCCATCAACGGCCGACCGCCCGGATTTTCAAAGTCAGCGGCATATTCCTCGATCGGTGGACCGGCCGCTTCCTGCGCCGTTGCTCCGTCGGACTGTTGTTGCGGTTCGTCGTCCCGTTCAGTCAGCGGAACCACCGGCGTGCCCACGCCTGACGCGGTAGAGGCCGCATCATCGCCTCCGATCTGCGGTAACTCACGCACCTTGGGGAGATCGGGCGTTTCAGGTACCGGTTGTTGTTCCGGCTCTATTTGTTCTGCAGAAAAGTCGGGCTCAGCGTTTTCCGGCTGCAGGGCCGCCACTTCGGTGTCGGCCTCGGGCAACTCAGTCTCTGCTGTCGGAACAGACAATGGTGCGGGAATATCATTCTGTCGCGGCGGAATTTCCGCCACCTCAGGTGCTTTTGCAGGCGACGGCTGCGCAGGGCTTTCATCAACCTGAACCAACTCGACGTCATGCTGGGGGAATGTTGGCAGGGCAGCCGGCTGGACCGGTTCGACCGGCGCCACCGGCGCAACGTTTACGGCGACGTCTGTCGAAATCTCCGGCGAGGTGATCGCATTGGTATCTGTTGCAAGTTCCGGGCGTGAAATCGGCGTTTTGTCTGTCTCTTCGAGAACCGTGACATTATCGTCGTCCACCGGCTCGGGGTCCAGAGCGCGCGGTGCAAGCTCCACCACATCGGCATCCGCCCCGGCCTTGTCCACCGTCTCGTCTGTTGATGCTTGCTCGACCGAAGCGGGGACCGGTGTTACGCTGCCCACTTCGGGGTTGCGCGCCATCGGAGACGTCAGCGACAGATAAACCCCCGCGCCCACCAGCATGGCCGCGCCTACTAGAACCCCTCCCAGAAAACCTTGCATCTCTGCTTGCCCCTATCCTGGTCTGTCGCCAATTCCGGTTTCACCGCGTTATGCGGCCCTGACCTGCGCGGATGCAAGGGACGTAAGTGCCCTTGACGCTGCCGCACAAGCCTGAGCATGTATGTCCCGAACATTGTAATGTGGCCCGGGACCGCAACGCCAGTCCCAATATGCCCAAGTCAAGACACGTACCAAGATGCTGCTGCTGATCGACAACTACGACTCGTTTACCTACAACCTCGTTCACTATCTCGGAGAGTTGGGCGCCGAGATGGTCGTGCGCCGAAATGACGCGCTGGATGTACAGGAGGCGATGGCGATGAACCCGGCGGGCATTTTGCTCAGCCCGGGCCCCTGTGATCCCGATCAGGCAGGCATTTGTCTCGCCCTCACCGAAGCTGCCGCGGAAACACGAACACCCTTGATGGGCGTCTGCCTTGGCCATCAGACAATCGGTCAGGCTTTTGGCGGCAAGGTGGTGCGTTGCCATGAAATCGTTCACGGCAAGATGGGAATGATGCATCACACCGGCAAGGGTTTGTTTGCTGGCCTGCCCTCTCCGTTTGAAGCCACGCGGTATCATTCCCTGGTGGTCGAGCGCGAAAGCCTGCCGGATTGCCTGGAAATCACCGCCGAGCTCGAAGATGGAACCATCATGGGCCTTCAGCACAAGGAACTGCCGATCCACGGCGTACAGTTCCACCCCGAATCGATTGCCTCCGAGCATGGTCATGCTTTGCTCGAAAACTTCCTGAAAGAAATGAAAGTCCCTGCATGAGCGATGCGCTGAAACCGCTGATCGGGGCGGCCGCCGACCGCGCCCTGACCCGGGCCGAGGCCGAGGCCGCCTTTTCCATCCTGTTCGAAGGTGAGGCCACGCCCAGCCAGATCGGCGGCCTGCTGATGGCCATGCGCACCCGGGGCGAAACGGTGGATGAATACGCCGCCGCCGCCGCCGTGATGCGAGCGAAATGCCACGCCGTAAAAGCGCCCCAGGGCGCGATGGACATTGTGGGGACCGGGGGTGACGGCAAGGGTACTCTGAACATCTCGACGGCCACCGCCTTTGTCGTAGCTGGCGCGGGGGTGACGGTCGCCAAACACGGAAACCGCAATCTCAGCTCGAAATCGGGTGCGGCGGATGCGTTGGGACAGTTGGGCATCAACGTGATGGTTGGTCCGCAAGTTGTTGAAAAAGCGTTGAATGAGGTCGGGATCGGGTTCATGATGGCACCCATGCACCATCCGTCGATCGCCAATGTGATGCCAACCCGGCAGGAACTGGGCACACGCACAATCTTCAATATTCTGGGTCCTTTGACCAACCCTGCAGGCGTCAAGCGCCAGTTGACCGGGGCCTTTAGCCGCGACCTGATCCGCCCCATGGCCGAAACGCTTGGCGTTCTGGGGGCAGAGCGCGCTTGGCTGGTTCACGGTTCGGACGGCACCGACGAGTTGACCATTACCGGTGTCAGCTGGGTTTCCGCGTTGGAGGACGGGGCGGTCAAGGATGTTGAGTTGCATCCCGAAGATGCCGGGCTTGCCGTACACCCTTTCGAAGACATCCTTGGCGGCACGCCAGAGGAGAACGCAGTCGCCTTCCGTGCGCTTCTGGATGGCGCACCCTCGGCCTATCGCGACGCGGTGTTGCTGAACGCGGCTGCGGCACTGGTTGTGGCCGACAAGGTTAGCGACTTGCGCGACGGCGTTGCCATGGCGGCTGAGAGCATCGACAGCGGCAAGGCAAAGGAAAAGACCGCCGCACTGGCCCGAATTACACAGGAAGGCGCATGACCGAGACGATACTGGACAAGATCAAAGCCTATAAGCTTGAAGAAGTTGCCGCTGACAAAGCACGAAAATCTCTGCAAGAGGTCGAGGCCGAAGCACGTGATGCCGACGCGGTTCGCGGTTTCGCCAAAGCGCTGACAACTGCGGCCCGATCCGGGTACGGGTTGATTGCCGAAATCAAAAAAGCCAGTCCATCCAAAGGGTTGATCCGTGCAGACTTCGATCCTCCTTCCCTGGCTCAGGCGTATGAAGCCGGCGGGGCGTCCTGTTTGTCGGTGTTGACCGATACGCCCAGCTTTCAGGGTGCAAAGGAATACCTGACGGCGGCACGTGCTGCATGTGACCTGCCCGCATTGCGCAAGGATTTCATGTATGATCCCTATCAGGTCGCCGAAGCACGGGCGCTTGGGGCGGACTGTATTCTGATCATCATGGCCTCGGTCGACGATGGGCAGGCGGCAGAGCTGGAACAGACCGCCTTTGATTGGGACATGGACGTTTTGATCGAGGTGCATGATGAGGCGGAACTTGAGCGTGCGACCGACCTCAAAAGCCCGTTGATCGGAATAAATAACCGCAATCTCAAGACCTTTGAGACCACTCTTGATACGACGCGCAGATTGTCGAAACTTGTTCCGGTCGACCGGATGATTGTGTGTGAAAGCGGCCTGAACACGCCAGAGGATCTGGCCGATATCGCCCGCTATGGTGCGCGCAGCTTTCTGATCGGGGAAAGCCTGATGCGCCAGGAAGATGTTGCCGAGGCGACGCGCAGTCTGCTGGCCAACCCTCTGGTGCGAGGTACGATGTAATGTCACTCACGCATTTTGATAGCAAGGGCGACGCTCATATGGTGGACGTCTCCGACAAGGCGGTGACTGACCGGGTGGCCGTAGCCGAAGCTCACATCAAGATGGCGCAGGAAACCTTTGAAATCATTTCAGAAGGTCGCGCAAAAAAGGGTGATGTTCTGGGCGTTGCTCGGCTTGCGGGCATTATGGGGGCAAAGAAAACACCGGATCTGATCCCGCTTTGCCATCCGCTGCCGGTTACGAAGGTTGCCGTCGAACTGACGCTGGACCCTGGACTTCCCGGCGTGCGCATCGAGGCAACGGTCAAGACATCTGGCCAGACAGGCGTCGAGATGGAGGCGCTGACGGCTGCTTCGACAGCCGCGCTCACCGTATATGACATGGCCAAGGCCGTCGATAAGGCGATGGAAATCGGCGGTATACGCGTTCTTTTGAAAGATGGTGGAAAATCCGGTCGTTACGAGGCGAAATGATTACGGTAGACGAAGCCCGCTCTCTGCTGTTCGATCTGGTTTCGCCATTGCCAACCGAACCCGTTGGCCTGACGGATGCTGCCGGGCGTGTTCTGGCAGAAGAAGTCGCGGCAACCCGCGATCAGCCCCCGTTCGCGGCTTCATCGATGGACGGGTATGCCGTCAAATCCGCAGAGGTCGAACTGCACGCGATGTTCAAAGTGGTTGGCGAGGCGGCAGCGGGCCACCGTTTCAGCACCACTGTGGGCGCGGGTCAGGCGGTTCGCATCTTTACCGGCGCCCCGATGCCCAACGGCGCGGATTTCGTTGTCATTCAAGAGGATGTCGATCGCCGTGGAGATCTGATCACCATTTCACGTGATCCCGGTACCAAGTCGAATGTCCGCCCCGTCGGCATCGATTTCGCAAAAGGAACAATAATTCAGGCACCTCGCGTTCTGCGGGCCGAGGATGTCGCCCTGATGGCGGCCATGAATATCCCGGAAGTTCCGGTTGTGAAAAAGCCCGAGATTGCCCTGATCTCGACCGGGGATGAGTTGGTCATGCCGGGTGAAATCCCCGGCCCCGATCAGATCATCGCGTCGAACACGTTTGGCCTCAAGGCGCTGCTTGAAGGGGTCGGGGCACATGTCCGCATCCTGCCGATTGCCCGCGATACGATATCCTCGCTGGAGACCGCGTTTGGATTGGCCAAAGGGGCCGATCTGGTTGTCACCATCGGCGGCGCATCCGTAGGCGACCACGATCTGGTTGCCGATGTAGCCGCCGGACTGGGCATGGAGCGCGCGTTCTACAAGATCCGAATGCGGCCCGGAAAACCATTGATGGCCGGGCGCATCGGGCAGACGCCAATGGTCGGCCTGCCGGGCAACCCGGTGTCGGCAATGGTTTGTGGCTATCTGTTTCTCGCGCCCATGGTGCGGCGCATGCTTGGCCTGTCGGATGTCGTGCCCGCCTTTCGCCGCGCACGCCTTGCCGCGCCGCTGTCCCGGAATGGACCGCGCGAGCACTATATGCGCGCCACGATCGACGAAAACGGCATCCGCGCCTGCGACGATCAGGACAGTTCCCTGCTCAGCGTTCTGGCCCGCGCCGATGCCCTGCTGGTGCGACCACCGGACGAGCCCGCACGTAATGCCGGGGACCAGGTCTTGTATCTCCCATTGTAGAACTGGCTCATATCCGTTGACACAAAACGTGAACATGCGTAGAACAAAAGCAAACGCATGAACGACGAGGTATGAGCGATGCTGACAAAGAAGCAGTTGGATTTGCTGGAATTCATCCACAAGCGCCTGCAACGGGATGGCGTGCCACCCAGTTTCGACGAGATGAAAGAGGCGCTGGATCTCAGGTCCAAGTCCGGCATCCATCGTTTGATCACGGCGCTGGAAGAACGCGGCTTCATCCGCCGCCTCGCGCACCGCGCCCGCGCCATCGAGATTGTCAAACTGCCCGAAAGCCTGGGCGGCGAACCAACGACCGGGTTCAAACCCCGTGTAATCGATGGCGACCGCCCGGAAGGGCCGCGTCCCGCAAATGTCGAACCGGTCGTGGCTCATGCGCTCGAGGTGCCTGTCATGGGCCGGATCGCCGCCGGTGTCCCGATCGAGGCGATCAGCCATGTCTCGCATCAGGTCGCGGTTCCAGGTTCCATGCTATCCGGCAAGGGACAGCACTACGCGCTGGAGGTGCGCGGCGACTCGATGGTTGAAGCCGGGATCAACGACGGCGATGTCGTGGTGATCCGCGAAACCTCGGTCGCCGACAACGGCGACATCGTCGTTGCGTTGGTCGAGGATCAGGAGGCCACTCTGAAACGCTTTTTTCGCCGGGGCGCCACCATCGCGCTGGAGGCCGCGAACCCCGCCTATGAAACCCGCGTCCTTCCTGCCGACAAGGTCAAGGTGCAGGGACGGCTGGTCGGGCTGATCCGAACGTATTGATACCTGCCTACGGTGACCAAAGCCGCGCTCCCGAAAGCGCGCGGCTTTGTTGGATCTGACCGCCGGAAATCGCCAGGCTCCCCGTCATGGACAACTTGGCCGGATCGAACAAAAGGCAATCGCCCGAAAGGTTTAGTGGAACCTGAGAGACAACGATCTGTTTCTCCGAGCACGTGGTGAGGCCACCGGCCATCTTTTTGCCGGTAATGTGGACAAGCTCGACATCGCCAAGATCAATCCGGCGCAGCATGTCCTCATCCTGAGGCCAGCGTAGCGCCGCCTGTTGCTGGTCTGCCCCATCCCCGTCGTTCTCCAGCCAAACTGACGCAATGAATCCCGCTCCGCGCGCCTTGCTGAGTGCGCGCCCTTCTGGCGTCATCACGCCGACCAAGGCGCCGGTATCCGCCACAAGAATTTCGGGCCGCGTCCCCTGCCCCCACAAGGAGAGCGCGGCGACCACGCCGACTGCACCGAACCAGCGGAAGCGCCCCTGCCACAGAATCAGGAATAACGCGGCCAGAGCCAGCGCAGGCAACACATAGGTCGGTGGACTGACGACATAACCCCTTGCGCCGTCAAGCGTGGAAATCCACTCCGCAACGGCCAGTATCCAGCGCAGGCCGACCCCCATCAGCCCCAAACCGATCCATTGCAGTCCAAACGGAGCCAGCAACGCCGCCAGAACCGCCGCCGGGATGACAAGGCTTCCCATCACAGGAACGGACAACAGGTTTGCCAACAGGCCAAAATGTGCCAGCGCATTGAAATGCGCTGCCGCGACCGGCGCCGTCGCAAGGCCGGCGACCGCCGAAGACAAGACCAGCGCAAAAACAGACCGGAATGGACCGCGCATCACCGCGATCTCAGAGTTCCGGAGCGCGCCAAACACGGCGACCAGTGCGGTGGTCGCGGCAAAGGACATCTGGAAACCGGGGCTGAGCAAAGCCTGAGGTTGCAGGACCAGCACGATCGTGGCCGCAACCGCCACCGCCCTTAGCGATATTGCGCGACGGTCCACGAGGATTGCACATAACATGACTGCCACCATGACATAGGCGCGCTCGGTCGCGACGCTGCCGCCTGAAAGCAACAGATAGGCGGTGGCGGCCCCCAGCGCCAGCACAGCGGCAATCTTTTTGACCGGCACGCGCAACGCCAGTGCGGGAATCAGGGACAGGGCGATACGTGTGGCGGAAAAAATAAATCCGGCCAGCAACCCCATGTGAAGCCCGGAAATTGCAAGCAGATGGGCCAGATTGGATGCCCTGAGCGCATCCAGCGTTTGCTGTCCGATCGCGCTCCGGTCTCCGGTGGTCACGGCAGCTGCAAACCCACCGAGATCCCCCGGCAACTCGGTTTGAATGTGATTGGAGATCGCGGTCCGCACCGCTGATATCCGAACACCTTCCCGCCCCATTCCGGGCGGCGAAGCAGTCAAGACCGGCACGCGCGTATACCCTACGGCCCCGAGGCGCTGAAACCATGCGTGACGACGAAAATCAAATCCGCCGGGTTCCACCGGCCCTTGCGGCGGCGACAGATGTCCGGTCGTCATGATCCTTTGGCCCGGTACCAGCGGCACGGTGCCACCGTGCAGGGAAATTCGGATGCGCGCGGGGCGCTCCCCCTCCGGTACACCGTTGAGGCGCACCTGATCGAGCGTTACCCGCAGCGCATCCGAAGCAGACCGATCCAGGCCTACGACCCTCCCCTCTATGGGGCCATAGTAGCGCCATTGCAGAATCGGCTCTGCCACGTTGTGCGCGTGCGCCCCGGCAAGGATCAGACCCCCGGCCGACAGCGCCAGCGCCCATGCAATTGGTGCCCACGCGGCGGTTGCAAACCATGCAGCAAGAAGCGAAACAAGCATCACCAGCCCCGCCCCGACGTATTCGGACGGACCGGGTTCGCGGCTCAGAGCGAAGTACCCCCCGATCCCGATGGCCAGAAACACCGGCACCCAGGGAAACAGAAACCCGCGCTGAGCCAGCATCGCCGCCTCGACCCTTGCCAGTATGCGCATGGTTGCTCCTGCCCGCCTGGCTCGTTAGACAAGCGCAAACTAGAACCTCATTGGTTACCAAAAGGTAAACGCCAGATATGTCAGAAAAGATCGTCACCCGCTTTGCCCCCTCTCCCACCGGCTTTCTGCACATCGGAGGCGCACGCACCGCGCTGTTCAACTGGCTCTATGCCCGCGGTCGGGGCGGCAAATTCCTGTTGCGGATTGAAGACACCGATCGCGAGCGGTCCACGCCCGAGGCCACGGATGCGATTCTGCAGGGGCTGAGCTGGCTGGGGCTTGATCACGATGGTGATGTGATCAGCCAGTTCGAAGGCGCAGCGCGCCATGCCGAAGTTGCGCACGAACTACTGGCTCAGGGCAAAGCCTACAAATGCTTTGCAACACAGGACGAAATTGCGGCCTTTCGCGAACAGGCGCGGGCCGAAGGAAAATCCACGCTATATCGCAGCCCGTGGCGCGACGCCGACCCCTCGACACATCCCGATACGCCTTTCGCGATCCGGATCAAGGCGCCGCAAGATGGTGTCACGGTTATCCGCGACAAGGTTCAGGGTGACGTCACCATCCGCAACGACCAGCTTGACGACATGATCCTGCTGCGTTCGGACGGGACGCCGGTTTACATGCTGGCCGTGGTGGTGGACGACCACGACATGGGGGTCACACACGTCATCCGCGGCGATGATCACCTCAACAACGCCGCGCGCCAGATGATGATCTATGAAGCCATGGGTTGGGATGTGCCCGTGTGGGCACATATTCCGCTGATCCACGGACCAGACGGCAAAAAGCTGTCCAAGCGTCACGGCGCACTCGGGGCGCAGGAGTATCAGGCGATGGGATATCCGGCCGCGGGCATGCGTAATTATCTGGCGCGCCTGGGCTGGAGCCATGGGGATGACGAATTTTTTACCGATGTTCAGGCGCAGGAATGGTTCGACCTTGATGGTATCGGCAAAAGCCCTGCGCGCTTCGACCTCAAGAAACTGGAGAACCTGTGCGGTCAGCACATAGCGATTGCGAGTGATGCTGCGTTGCGGCAGGAGATCGAAGCCTATCTTGCCGCAGCAAATCTTTCCGCGCTTACAGCAACGCAATCAAGCGACCTTGAACGTGCGATGTATTGCCTCAAGGATCGGGCCAGAACCTTTCCGGAACTTCTTGAAAAAGCTCATTTTATCCTCACGGCCCGACCAATTGAGCCAGATGAGAAAGCAGCAGCCGCCCTCGCGTCAGTATCCGACGGTATACTGAATGAATTGACGCCGCATCTGCAAAATGCTAGCTGGACGCGAGATGGACTGGAGGATAACCTCAACGCATTCGCTGAAATGCAGGGGGTCAAGTTCGGCAAGTTGGCCGGTCCCTTGCGGGCGGTGCTGGCAGGTCGGGCAGTAACGCCTTCGGTATTTGACATGATGCTTGTGTTGGGGCGAGAAGAAACCCTGGCACGGCTTTCCGATGCAGTGAACTAGGTCCCGCACCTTCGGTCGGGCAACGCTGCTCCGCAAAGACCAGGACTGCGCAGCCATGCGCAGCCGTTGCCCGCAGGTACGGACATCGGTCCGCGCCGCGTATGATTGAGGAAGGGACACCCATGACTGAAAGCCAAAAAACAGCCACTCTGACTGTACATGGTAAAAGCTTTGAGCTGCCGGTCTTTTCTCCGACTGCTGGCCCGGACGTGATTGATATTCGCAAGCTTTACAGCATGGCGGATGTGTTCACCTATGATCCCGGCTTTACTTCGACAGCAAGTTGCGACAGCACCATCACCTATATCGACGGTGAAAAGGGCGAACTGCTGCACCGGGGCTATCCGATCGACCAGCTGGCCGAGAAATCGCATTTCCTTGAAGTCTGCTTCTTGCTGCTTTACGGGTATCTGCCGCAGGCTGAGGAACTCGAGCATTTCGAGACCACGATCAGCCGCCACACGATGATCCACGAGCAGATGCACTATTTCTTCCGTGGGTTCCGTCGCGACGCTCATCCGATGGCAACCATGGTGGGTGTCGTCGGTGCGATGTCCGCGTTCTATCACGACTCCACCGATGTCAATGACGAACGGCAGCGTGAAATCGCAACGCATCGCCTTATCGCCAAGATGCCGACCATTGCCGCGATGGCCTATAAATACTCTGTCGGCCAGCCGTTTATGTATCCGCGCAACGACCTCGATTATGCGTCCAATTTCCTGTACATGTGCTTTGCCGTTCCGGCCGAGGACTTTCAGGTTAACCCGATCCTCAGCCGCGCGATGGATCGCATCCTGACGCTGCACGCCGATCACGAACAGAACGCCTCGACCTCGACCGTGCGTCTGGCCTCGTCTTCGGGTGCGAACCCGTTTGCCTGCATCGCAGCCGGTATCGCCTGTCTCTGGGGGCCTGCTCATGGCGGCGCCAACCAGGCGTGCCTGGAAATGCTGGAAGAGATCGGTTCGGTTGACCGCATTCCCGAATACATCGCCCGCGCCAAGGACAAGAACGATCCGTTCCGTCTGATGGGCTTTGGCCACCGCGTTTACAAGAACTTTGACCCCCGCGCCAAAGTGATGAAGCAGTCCGCCGACGAGGTGCTGGATCTGTTGGGCGTTGAGAACAACCCCAAACTTCAGGTTGCCAAGGCGCTGGAGAAGCAGGCGTTGGAAGACCCGTATTTCATCGACAAGAAGCTGTTCCCGAATGTCGACTTCTACTCGGGCATCATCCTCGAAGCGATGGGCTTTCCGACCTCCATGTTCACGCCTATCTTCGCCTTGTCGCGTACCGTTGGGTGGGTGAGCCAGTGGAAAGAGATGATCGCCGATCCACAGAACAAGATCGGTCGTCCGCGTCAGTTGTACCTAGGCGAAACTCTGCGCGACTACGTCGACATCGAAAAGCGCTGACCGACAGAAACAGCCGAAAAAATGTCCCCGCCATCGGCGGGGCATTTTCGTCTTCAGAACAGCGACAACTGATCGCCGGACTGGGCGGGCACCCGAAACAGATCGCACCTCAGTGGTGGTGTTTGGATCAACAATCCGATTCTGCGCGTTGCGGCCTTGAACCGCTGCGAAATCATTTCGGCATATTGCCCCTCGCCCCGCATGCGATGTCCCCAGCGTGGATCATAGTCCTTGCCGCCATGCATATCGCGTAGACGCGACATGATCTTGTCCGCGCGGCCCTCATAGTGCTGCGCCAACCATTCCTGCCACAGCTGCGACACCTCGCGTGGCAGCCGCAACATGATCCAGCTGGCCGCATCTGCCCCCGCATCCCGCCCGGCCTGCAATATGTCCTCCAGTTCGTGATCCGTCAGGCCGGGAATTATCGGCGAAGTCATCAGGCGCACGGGCACGCCTGCTCCGGTCAACCGTTCGATCATCTGCAATCGGCGCCTGGGCGCGGGTGCGCGCGGCTCCATCCTGCGCGACAGAACCGGGTCCAGTGTCGTGACGGATATCCCCACGCGCACCAACCCCTGCTTTGCCAAACGAGACAGAACATCCAGATCGCGCTCGATCAATGCCCCTTTGGTCACGATCGCCACCGGATGCCGAAATTCTTCCAGAACCTCCAGGCAAGCTCTTGTGATAAGGCGATTTTTTTCTACCGGCTGGTACGGGTCTGTATTTGTGCCCAAGGCAATCGCGCCAACCTTGTAGGACCGCGCACTCAATTCCCGACGCAGGATTTCAGCCGCATTCGGTCGCGCGACAAGCCGCGTTTCAAAATCCAGCCCTGGTGACAGCCCCAGATAAGCGTGTGTTGGGCGCGCAAAACAATAGGAACATCCGTGTTCGCACCCGCGGTACGGGTTGATCGAACGATCGAACGGCAAGTCCGGGGACCGGTTGAACGTGATCAGGCTTCGGGCGATCTCGTCGCTCACCACCGTGCGCAGTGTTGGCACGTCTTCTTCCAGATCCCAACCGTCGTCCACGGACACGGTACTGTGCTTTTCGAACTGTCCCGTTTTGTTCGACGTCACGCCCCTGCCGGGCGCATGTACGTGCAGCGGCATTGCAATCTCCCACATGAACCACAATCCATTTAGAACAATACGTGAACATCTGCAATATTCTCGGTCAGCCATTTAAGCAAAACCCAACCTTGTGCGAGTTGAAGCTGCACGAGATGGATATGAGGCGGCCTCAGCTTCTTTCTGAAGAACATTCAATCGATCTGAGGCAAAATATTTCCTATACGTCGGTTGCGTAGCGGCCCATGTCGCAATCGACACAGTGAAATTATGGCAAACTGGCAAAACGGACCAAATTGCCACTCGGGGGCTTTGCCCCTTTAGCTCAGGGAAACGGCTTATGTCGGATGAAGAAGACATCGTCCTGTCGGAATTGAACGACGAGGAACTCGTCGAACAGATGTTTGACGACCTTTATGACGGCCTCAAGGAAGAGATCGAAGAAGGCGTAAACATCCTGCTTGAACGGGGTTGGACGCCGTATAACATCCTCACGAAGGCTTTGGTCGGTGGCATGACCATCGTCGGCGCCGACTTCCGTGACGGCATCCTGTTCGTTCCCGAAGTTCTGCTGGCCGCCAACGCGATGAAAGGTGGCATGGCCATCCTCAAGCCGCTTTTGGCCGAAACCGGCGCACCGCGCGTCGGCAAGATGGTCATCGGCACCGTCAAGGGCGACATCCACGACATCGGCAAGAACCTCGTGTCGATGATGATGGAGGGCGCGGGCTTTGAAGTTGTCGATCTGGGCATCAACAACCCGGTCGAGAACTATCTGGAAGCGCTTGAGAACGAAAAGCCCGACATTCTGGGCATGTCCGCTCTGCTGACCACCACCATGCCGTATATGAAGGTCGTGATCGACACCCTGGTCGAACAAGGCCTGCGTGACGAATACATCGTTCTGGTCGGCGGTGCCCCGCTGAACGAGGAATTTGGCAAGGCCATCGGCGCTGACGCCTATTGCCGTGACGCGGCAGTTGCGGTTGAAACCGCCAAGGATTTCGTCTCGCGCAAGCACAACCAGATGGCTGGCTGAAACACCCCACCCACTCTATGAAAAGGCCGCCCGATCACGGAGCGGCCTTTTCCTATGACAAGTGCGTGAACCGCACCACAATCCCCGACCACCTAATTTACCCCATCTTAACCCCTTGTTATTTAGCGATAGTTAAAAGTTCTAGGGGTTCACATGCCAACTACATTCAACGCTATTTTTCTGGGTACATTTTCCGAGATCGACACTGTCGAAGGCAACAGCAACGCAGAAAATGCAGAGGCTCTTGTTGGTCTCACGGTCGGAAGCGAAACCGACCCATTGTATACAAACGCTGTTACCTGGAGTCCTGTCGGGGATGTCGGCACGTTCTATGACATGAACAACCCACCGTTCGAGCAATTCTCCATCGACAATGGTCCAGCGCAAACCTTTGACGGCGTGGCAATTTACAATGCCACGCTGACTTATGTCGATGGCTCAACTGCCACGATATCCGCTGTGATTTCGCAAGACGTTGATGGAAATACCTATCTCGTACCCGAATTCTCGCCCAATACCGATCAGGATGCTCTCGAAGCCGGCGCTATACAATCGATTTCTCTGGACAGCGTTGCACGAAACACAGGCATTGCCGGCACCAACGCTGATCGGCAAGCATGGAACATAGTCACCTGTTTCGCCAAAGGTACACGTATCAAGACCGCCAAAGGCTGGAAGCGCGTCGAAACCCTCAGACCCGACGACCAAATCTGTACACTGGATAGCGGCCCGCAGGAGTTGCGCTGGATCGGCAGCTGTACGGTAGAGGCAACCGGCGCATATGCTCCGGTGCTGTTCCGCGCAGGCGCCATTGGCAACACCCGGGATCTTTTGGTCTCGCAACAACACCGCATGCTGGTGCGCAACTGGAAAGTCGAACTTCATACGGGCCAGCGCGAAGCGCTGGCACCTGCCAAGTCGCTGATCGACGGCAAGAATATCGTGTTGCAGCCCGGGGGTAGCATCACCTATTTCCACCTGCTTTTCGATCGTCACGAGTTGATCTGGGCCGATGGGTGCATAAGCGAAAGCTTTCATCCCGGCGAATTGGCTTGGAACAGCATGGAAAAGGCGACGCAACAGGAAATCCTGTCTCTCTTTCCTGAAATGGAAGCAAACGGACTGGCCTCATATGGCCCCAGTGCCCGCCCCACTTTGTCTACGTTTGAAACTCAGGTGTCGGTTGCCTGATTTCCAGTGTCGGAACAGGACTTGCCCCGGCGGTCAATGAAGATAACTCTGAGTGCAACGCACAAGGAGATCTCGATTGACCGCACATCAACCGCCCCAGGATCGCCATCTTACGACCACCGGGTTCGACGCAAAGACCAGCTCGGGGCGTATCCTGCTGGTCGCATGTGGCGCGCTGGCGCGGGAAATCCTGGACATCCGCGACCGCAATGGATGGGATCACATGGATCTCACCTGCCTGCCAGCTATCCTTCACGTCACACCGGAAAAAATCACCGAGGCGGTACAACAAGCGGTCGCCAAGCATAGATCCAAATACGAGAAGATCTTTGTTGTCTACGCCGATTGCGGGACCGGAGGCTTGTTGCAGCGGGCCTGTGACGATCTGGGTGTCGAAATGGTTGCCGGACCACACTGCTATTCCTTTTTCGAAGGCAATGACGCTTTTTCGGCGCGCGACGAAAGTGACACGACGGCGTTTTACCTCACCGATTTCCTGACCCGTCAGTTTGATGCGTTCGTATGGAAACCTTTGGGGCTTGATCGCCATCCACAGCTCAGGGACATGTATTTTGGTAATTACACCAAACTGGTCTATCAGGCGCAGACGAACGATCCGGCATTGGTCGACAAGGCAAAGACCTGCGCCGCGCGGATGGGGCTGGAATTCGAATATCGCTTCACCGGTTATGGCGATCTGGAAACCACGCTTACCGATTGGTCTGAGCAGGTTTCAGAATAAAGGCACCGCTCACACGTTCTCTGATGCGACATCGCGGATACGTTCGATCATCGAGCGCAGACCATTTGACCGCTGGGCCGACAGATGCTCGTTCAGACCCAACCGCTCCAGTTCCGCCCGTGCGTCGACCTTGGGAACCTCACCCACTGGCAAGCCATTGTAAAGCGAGCGCAAAACCGCGATCAAGCCGCGCACGATCAGGGCATCACTGTCACCATCAAAACTGAAAACTCCGTTTTCGATGGTCGGATGCAACCAAACCTGACTGGCGCAGCCATGCACCTTGGTCGCGGGTACCTTGAGCGCCTCGTCAAGGGGCTCCATCGCCTTGCCCTGCTCGATCACATGACGATAGCGGTCTTCCCAGTCCTCCAGGAACTCGAAGTCTTCGACAATTTCCTCAAAGGCGGGGCTGGCCATGCGGCGATCCTCTCAAATCTTCGTCAAACTGTGACCTAAGCCCGCGCCAGGGCCGTGTCCAGCCCCGCCACGTCTTTTCAAGCCGGTTCATTTAGGCTAACCCGTTTTCAGGTTGCTCCTTCAACGTGTTGGTTGTCATGAACAAATCTTTGCCAGTTCTCCTTATGGTTGCCGCTTTGACGCTGTCTGCCTGCAGCAGTTGGCGCGACTCTCGCGCAAATCCGTCCAACTGGTTCGGCAAAAGCACGCCAAGCGAACCAACACAGGTTGATGAAACCAACGCACTGATCCCGCAAAGAGGCGGCAAAGGTCTGTTTGATGGGCCTGAAGCCGTGGACATCAGCGTTCCTATTGCCACGGTTACCGAACTCCGGGTGGATCCCACATCGACCGGCGCGATACTGGTTGCAACAGGCGTTGCTGCCCGACAGGGTGCCTATGACGCACAATTGCGGCTGAATTCATCCGAAGAAGATCAAAAGAACGGCGTTCTCGCCTTCACATTCCGCGTTGTCTATCCCGATTATGCCACCGCGCAAGGGACGGAACGCACTCGCACAATCACCGAGGCGGTCAATCTGAGCAAACAGGATCTTGAGGGTATTCGGCTCATCCGCGTCTCGGCTGCGCAAAACGCTCGCGAAACCCGCAGGCGCTGACGCCGGTCAGCCCAGCGGAACGACCCGAACGGTCTGCCCTTTGGCTGCCAGCGCAATCTGACCGTCGCAAAGCCGCAGGGCGTCTTCTCCGAACACTTCATACCGCCACCCCGACAGCGATGGTACATCGCGTTCTCCGGCCGCAATCAAATCAAGCTCGGCGCTGTTGGCGATCAGTTTTGCAGCAACACCTGCGCTTTCAGTTTTCGATTTCAGAAGCACTCGCAGCAGATCGGCCAAGGCGGGGTTGACCTGAATCTTGTCCCGGCTCTTGTCGATCTTTGGCAGTTTGTCCGGGGGACATTCAATACCCTGCGCCACCGCCGCCAGAATGCCATCGGCAATGGCCCCTTTTCGCGCCTCGCGCAGCAGCAGGCGTGACCCCCCCAGATCGGCCGGGGTTCTGGGCTTGGTCGAGGCCAGTTCGATCAAAGCGTCGTCCTTGAAGACCCGGTTGCGCGGAACATTGTTTTCCTGCGCATAAGCTTCGCGGAATTTGGCCAGTTCCCGAACCATTGCAAGGAACTTGGCCGAATTCGTGCGTGTCTTGATGCGACGCCACGCCTCTTCGGGGCGAATGTCATACGTGGCCGGATCGGTCAGGATCTGCAATTCTTCCGCAACCCAGTGGTCCCGTCTGGTTTTCTTCAGCTCCGCCGCCAGGAACTCATAGATCTTGCGCAAATGCGTCACGTCCGCCAGCGCATAGGTCTTTTGCGCGTCGGTCAGTGGGCGGCGCGACCAGTCGGTAAACCGCGAGGTCTTGTCCACCCCCTGCTTGCAGATCTTGCGCACAAGGGTTTCATAGCCTACCTGCTCGCCAAATCCGCATACCATCGCGGCCACCTGGGTATCGAACAACGGTTCGGGGAATACACCGGATTCGACCCAGAATATTTCCAGATCCTGCCGCGCCGCATGAAACACTTTGACCACATTTTCGTTGCGAAACAGTTCCAGCAACGGTTCCAGCGACATCCCTTCCGCCAACGGATCGACCAGCACGGCGCTGTCCTCCCCCTCGGCGGGAAGGGCCAATTGAACGAGACACAGTTTCGAGTAATAGGTCCGCTCGCGAAGAAACTCGGTATCGACGGTGACATAAGGGTGCGCGGCGGCGGCCTTGCAGAATTCCGCAAGCTCGGGCGTGGTGGTAAGGGTTTTCATAAGCGGTTTTGTTTCTTGCACTTTTTATTCATTCCAAAACTCAAAGACCCCACACATCCCCGAGCAATTCCTGAACCATAGGACAAAGCTGGCGCGGCTGTAAACGCCGACAAGGGATCACGGCAACAGAACCGGCGTTGTGTTGCCAGAAGAGAACCGCCGCAAAACCGCCGGATAAAGTTTATGTTCCCACTTCAGCACCCGCGCCGCGAGGGATTCGGGCGTATCGCCGGGTTCGATCTGAATTCGCGCCTGCCCCAGAATGGGGCCGTCATCCAGCGCTGCGGTCACCTCGTGCACGGTGCAGCCGTGTTCGGCGTCACCCGCCGCGATGGCGCGCGCATGGGTGTTGAGCCCCTTGTACTTGGGGAGAAGCGAGGGATGGATATTCAGCATCCGTCCCTGAAACTGTGACACGAACCCGCCTGTGAGCACGCGCATGAACCCGGCGAGACAGACAATGTCGACTGCGGCCTCCAGCAACGGTTTCACCAGTTCGGCCTCAAACGCCGCGCGATCCCCGCCAAAAGGCCTATGATCGACAACTGCGGTCGGCACACCGCGATCCGCCGCCTTCTGCAATCCGCCGGCCTGCGCGTCGTTCGACATCACAAGGCACGGTCGCGCCGGGTGGTCACCGGACATGCTGTCGACCAGCGACACCATGTTCGACCCCCCCCCGGATATCAGGATGGCAACGCGCTTATGACTCACAACAGCGCGCCTGTGTAAGTCACACCGGGTGTTCCGGTTACGCTGCCGATGCGCGATACGGTTTCCCCTTCGGCCCGCAGCAGCGCGGCCAGATCATCGGCTTTGTCCGGCGCACAGACAACAATCATGCCTACACCGCAATTGAAGGTCTTGAGCATCTCGGCCTCGGCTATACCACCGGTTTCGGCCATCCACCGGAACACGGGTGGCAGATCCCACGCATCAAGGTCAATGGTCGCTCCAGCGCCTTCCGGCAGGACCCGCGGCAGGTTCTCGGTAAGCCCACCGCCGGTGATATGGGCCAGCGCATGCACGCCCCCCTCCCGGATCGCCGCCAGAGCAGATTTCACGTAAAGCCGAGTCGGCGTCAGCAGCACCTTTCCCATCGCGCCTTCGGCAAATGGACACTCCGATTCCCAGTTAAGTCCGGAATGTTCCACCAACCGGCGAACCAATGAATAGCCATTGGAATGGACCCCGTCCGAGGCCAGCCCAAGCAGCACGTCACCCTCCTGCACGCCCGCAGGCAGCGCCGTTCCGCGCTCCATCGCGCCGACAGCAAAACCTGCCAGGTCGAAATCCCCCGCCGGATACATCCCGGGCATTTCTGCCGTCTCACCACCGATCAGTGCACAGCCCGAGCGCACGCAGCCTTCGGCAATACCTTCGATGATCCGCGCGGCCGTTTCCGTCTCCAGCTTTCCTGTTGCGAAATAATCAAGGAAAAACAAAGGTTCCGCGCCCTGACAGATCAGATCGTTCACGCACATCGCCACCAGATCGATGCCGACCCCGTCAACCACCCCGGTATCAATGGCAATCCGCAGCTTGGTGCCGACACCATCGGTTGCCCCCACCAGAATCGGGTCGCTGTATCCAGCCGCCTTGAGGTCGAACAACGCGCCAAAACCGCCCAGCCCGCTTGCCACGCCAGGCCGGTCGGTTCGCTTTGCCGCAGGTTTGATACGGTCGACCAGTGCGTTGCCCGCATCGATATCCACGCCCGCATCGGCATACGTCATGCCGCTTTTGCCCGTTGTCATGGCTGAACCCTCATGAATGCTTTGAGCGCGGGTTAGTCGATTGTGCGCCTGCATGCAACGGTCAGGCTTGACGCGGGCGACACGCGTGATACGCAATGCGCTCAGGCGGGCCTGTAGCTCAATTGGTTAGAGCAGAGCGCTCATAACGCTTTGGTTGGGGGTTCGAGTCCCTCCGGGCCTACCAATCCGCCCTTTTCACTTACGAAAACTGCGTTTTTAGCCGCCGACATAGACACCGTCCTTTGGACGATAGAAAATCTTCTGATCGTGCAATCGGCCTAGCAGGTCATGGATTCGGCGCACGGTTTCTGCGCGTTTGGCTCGGTTTGCGTCATCCTCTTCCGCCGGTCGGTGTGAAATAGACGCCGAGGCGGTCCGCAAGGCCATTTCGATCAGATCCACATCCTCGACCGACAACTCGAACATGTCATTGAATTGCGGCATTCTATCCCTCCTTGGCTGGCGTCTCGGTAAATTGGGTTCATTCGCACCGGGCGCATTCCCCTTATACCATCCGATCTGCCAAAGCGCTCCGGCTTTTACCGAGCGATAACGATATCCGCGCGCAAACCGCCCAGCTTTTCGCTTTCGCCCAACCGCAACATTCCCCCATGGGCACGGGCCACATCGGCGACAATGGCCAGGCCCAGCCCGACACCGCCGCCCTGATTCTGATTGCGCGCGGGATCAAGCCGCGCGAATGGTTTGATCGCCTCGCCGCGCTGTTCGACCGGGATGCCCGGCCCATCGTCCTCGACCCGAATGCGCAAGGATTTCGACGTGACGGCACAGCTCACGTCGGCCCTCGTGCCGTAGCGCACCGCATTGCCGATCAGGTTCTCGACCGCCCGTCGAATCGCCGTCGGGCGCAATGTCACAGGCTCCGAACCCTCGCATGTGCCCAATTCCACCTGACGCCCTGCCCGCCTGGCATCCTCGACGATCTGGCCCAGCAACGATGCTATGTCGACCACTTCGGGTGCGCCTTCCGAGGCTCCTCGCGTGAAATCAAGAAATGTGTCCAGCAAACGCTGCATTTCATCGACGTCCTGCAATAGCGGCGCCGCCTCGTCGTCGGGCATCATCGCAAGCCCGAGTTTCAGACGTGTCAGCGGCGTGCGCAGATCGTGGCTCACGCCAGACAGCATCAGGGTACGTTGTTCGATCTGCCGTTCGATCCGGGCGCGCATGTCCAGAAACGCGCTGCCGGCGGTACGCACCTCTATCGCGCCTCGTGGTGAATAGGGCACCACTCTACCCCGCCCGAACGCCTGCGCCGCGTCCGCCAGTTTGGCAATGGGTTTGAGCTGGTTACGCATGTAAAGAAAGGAAATCGACGTCATCAGCACTGCAAAAAACACCATCGTCACGATCAACTGATGAGGTGCTGCGGGCGACAGGCGGCGACGGTCGAACGTCAACTGCAACGCGCCAAGACGCGTGTTCAGAATCAGCACGGTTTCACGGCTGCTGGGCAAAAGCACAGCTCTCGCATCAGGCAACAGCCGGTGTATGTTTTCCTGCACGATCTTTCCGGTCAGATCGTACCAGCGCCGCGTATCCACATCGGGAACCTCCGGCATTTCCAAAAACCGCGCCTGCATGTCAAGCGCATTCAGTGTCGGCCCCATTTTGGCAAGCGCGTCTTGCCGGTTCGAGGTGCCCTGCATCTGATCCTGCAGCAAACTGATTTCGCGCGACACCGTCAGCGTCATCTGCATGGTAACGTCTTCCAGATGGCGCTGCAGAAACGCTACCGCAACCACCAGCAGAACCACCACCATCGGCAGCGCCAGGATCAGGGCCGCTCGTGCATAGAGACTACGCGGCATATAAGGTTTGAGCCAGCGGAAGGACATGCGCTAAGCGTAGCGGGCCACCGGAACAAGAGGAAGAGGTCAAGATGCAACCGCCCGACGATTTCCAACCGCCTGTCGGCGTACCCTTCGAACTGGAACCGGGCCTGCGCCGCATCCTCGCCCCCAACCCCTCTCCCATGACCTATCGCGGCACCAACACCTACCTGTTGGGGCATACCGATCTTGCAATTATCGATCCGGGTCCATTGCAGAAGGCCCACCTGGCCGCCATTCAAGCCGCATTGCTGCCCGGCCAACGCATCAGCCATATTTTCGTCACCCACACACATCTGGATCATTCGCCGCTGGCCGCCCCTTTGGCCGAACAAACCGGAGCAACCGTCTTCGCCTTTGGTGGGCCAGAGGCCGGGCGCAGCGCCGTGATGAGGGAACTTGCCGCCGACGGCATGGCTGGTGGCGGCGAAGGCATCGACAAAGACTTTCGCCCGGGTGTCGAGGTCGCGGACGGCGAGATCGTCCAGGGTGACGGTTGGGAACTGGAAGTCATCCACACACCCGGACATCTTGGCAATCACATAGCCTTGGCGTGGCGCGGTCACTGCTTTACCGCTGATCACGTGATGGGCTGGGCCAGCTCTCTGGTGTCTCCGCCGGACGGCGACCTTACCGATTTCATGGCGTCCTGCCGCCGGTTGCGCAAAAAAGATTGGACGGTATTCCACCCCGGCCATGGAGCCCCGGTGATCGACCCCGCGGGTCGCCTCGACTGGCTGATTTCGCACAGGCTGGGACGTGAGCGCGCGATACTGGAACAACTCGACTCTACCCCGCTCACTGCCCGCGAACTGGCAGAGCGCATCTATACCGACACACCCGTGGCACTTCTGCCCGCGGCCGAACGCAATGTTTTTGCTCATCTTGTTGATCTTTTGGGGAAATCCAAAGTTCAACCGATCGATTCCCTGTCTTCGGCCTCGCGGTTCCGGCACAGTGGTTAAAAATGTGCGTTTCCCGTGCCGAACCCTCTGGACGCCGAAAACCGGTGTTGCTATACGGCGCGCACCGTTCCGGCGTAGCTCAGCGGTAGAGCAGTTGACTGTTAATCAATTGGTCGTAGGTTCGATCCCTACCGCCGGAGCCAACAGATTAGAAAAGGGGTTCGACACATAGTGTCGGACCCCTTTTTCGCTTGGCCGCCACGCGTATGGCATATTACCGCCCAGTTTCCCCGCACACTCAGCAAGGAATGGCTCAACGCACCGGAATGACGGGATTTTCCTGAATCTTCCCCTTTAATGCCCTCAGAATGAAAGCCATGTCTGGGGCGAATTTGAAGGAGAACAGAATGTCCCGTATTCTTGTCATAGCTGTGCTACTGGCCGCCGCAGGCGCCAGTGCCTATTACATTCTCACACGACCCGAACCCACACCTGCCGAGCGTCTGGAAAATGCCGCGCAGGAGGCCGGCGACGCCGTCGGCGAAGCCGCACAAGCCGTAACCGAAGCCGCAAGCGAAGCCGTCCAGAACGCGACGCAACAGGCCAACGAGGCGGCATCCTCCGTCTCTCAACAAGCCTCTGACGCGGCCGATCAGGCAAGCGCCGCCGTCGATACCGCCGCCCAGGCCGCAAACGATCAGATTGCCGCATTGGGCGATCAGGGCAATGCGCTGATCCAGTCCTGGCAGGACAGCGGTATCCTGACCGAGGCCGGGTTCGACTACGACAAAATGATGACCGCAGTTCAGGCCAGCCCGCTGACCGAATCCGTCAAGGCCGAAGCGGCGACGATTCTTGCCGATATCAAGGCCGCGCCCGATACCTTTGCCGAAAAGTTCGAAGAGCTGAAAAAGTTGCTGGCGCAATAACCAAAAAGGGTTTGGCGGCCACGTCCGCCACGCCCCCCCGGGCCGCGATTTCCGCCACGTCATCACAGCGCAAAATTGACGAACGCCCGCGCCGCATGCTTGGGTTGGATCATCCATTTCCAGAACCGGACCCGATTGTGACCCTGACTGCCCCGACCTCCTGCGTCACTCCAGACAGCCAAACCAATATCGAATCAAGGATTTAACCGACGTTGCTCCGTTGAGACCTTTCGCTTGCCTGACCGATGCCAAGGATTGCCGATATGACCGATCTTCCCGAAACCATGTTCGCAATCCTGCAAACGCATGACGGTTTTTCCGGCACCGCGACCGGACCTGAAATCACCGATGCCGCCGACTGGCTGACCGGTGCCGAGATACCGGTACCGACCCCCGGGCCGGGACAGGTCCTGATCCGTCTGCGCGCAGCTTCGGTCAACCCGTCCGATCTGCACTTCATCAAGGGCGAATACGGCCAGCCCCGCGTCAAGGGCGCTCCGGCGGGGTTCGAAGGGTGTGGCGACGTGGTCGCGACCGGAACCGGGGCCGAAGGGTTGCAGGGACAGCGCGTGGCCTTTGTCGCCGCTGGCGCCGGCGCCTGGGCGGAATACGTGGTCACACAGGCGCAGATGTGCATCCCCTTGCGTCCCGATATCTCCGACGAGGACGGCGCGGCGCAGATCGTGAACCCCATGACAGCCATGGCGATGGTCGATATCGCCCGCACCGAAGGCGAGGCATTTGTGCTTTCCGCCGCAACCAGCCAGCTGGGCAAGCTGATGTGCAGCCTTGGGCGCGATCTGGGCCTGAAACCCATCGCTCTCGTCCGGCGCGCCGAAGCGGCAGACGCACTGAAACAGTTGGGCGCGGCCGAGGTTCTGGTCACCTCTGATCCGGAGTTTGCACAGAAATTCGCGGCGCTCAGCAAGGATCTGAAACCGCGCGTGTTTCTGGATGCCGTCTCGGACCAGGTGTCGGAACAGGTCTTTACCGCGATGCCCAACAATGCGCGCTGGATCAGTTACGGCAAGCTCAGCGCCGAGTTACCCAGCCTCACGCAGATGGGGCAGCTCATCTTCATGGGCAAGCGGATCGAAGGGTTCTGGCTGACCAGCTGGATGACGGACACACCGCCCGCCGACCAGATGCGCGTTGTGGCCGAGGTGCAGGCCCGTTTTGCCGATGGCCGCTGGAAAACCGACGTCTCGGCCCATCTGCCATTGCGAAAGGTTGTTTCAGGCTTGGCGGGCGCCCTGGAAAAGACGGATGGAAAGGTGATGATCACACCGTAATATGGCCTTGACCCCGGCGAAGTGAGGAGCGCCGGGTCATGACAAGGGACGCCGGGCCCACCGGCGCGGGGAGGACAAGTTGGACAACGTGCAGCTGCTGATCAGCGGGCTGGCAAACGGCTGTGTCTACGGCCTGATCGCACTTGGCTTTGTGCTGATCTACAAGGCGACCGAGGCGGTGAACTTCGCGCAGGGCGATTTCATGATGCTGGGCGCCTTTGTGACCATCGGCCTGACCAACACCGAATATATGGGCCTGCCTTTCTGGCTGGCGCTTCCGGTCTCCTTGGGCATCATGGCTGGTCTGGGCTATCTGCTCGACCGCCTGATCATCCGGCGCATGTTTGGCGAAAGCCAGACCTCGGTCGTGATCCTGACCATCGCACTGGGCTTTGTGATCCGCTTTGTCGCCGGTCTGATCTGGGGGCATGAACCACAGACCCTGCAAAACCCGCTGGCGGGCAAGGAGGTGCGCTTTGGCGGCCTCGTGCTGGGGATGGAGGATGTCGCTGTCATCATCGTCACCATTCTGCTCACCTGGGGTCTTTATGTCTTTTTCAGCCGCACCAGGCTGGGTCTGGCGATGCAGGGCGCCTCGCAGAACCAGCTGGCAGCTTATTACATGGGCATTCCTGTCAAACGGATTCAGGGCCT
This sequence comes from Ruegeria sp. YKSE079, assembly GCF_059612845.1. Classification (NCBI taxonomy): domain Bacteria; kingdom Pseudomonadati; phylum Pseudomonadota; class Alphaproteobacteria; order Rhodobacterales; family Roseobacteraceae; genus Ruegeria; species Ruegeria sp. YKSE079. The sequence goes on from NZ_JBXWRJ010000018.1 coordinate 50,168, forward strand.
GATCTGGGCCCTGGCCGGTGCGGTCGCGGCCGTTGCGGGCATCCTCTTTGCCGCCAAGGGTTCGGTCGATCCCAATACCGGGCTCTTGGGGATCAAGGCCTTTGCGGCGGCGGTGATCGGCGGCTTCGGCAGCCTGCCGGGCGCGCTTGCGGGCGGGCTGATCGTGGGCGTCATCGAACCCTTTGCCAGCCGTTACATCGCCGCCGGCTACAGCCAGATCGCCCCCTATGCGCTTTTGCTGGCGGTCCTGATCTTCCGCCCGCACGGCCTGTTCAGCCAAGTGCGCGTCAAGAAGGTCTAGCCCCATGCGGATCGTGTTCAAAACCAACTACATGCAGGATATCCGCCCGTGGAAAGACGGCTATCAGCTCGGTCTCTATCTGGTCCTGCTGGCCGTTGTCGCCCTCGCGCCGTGGTGGCTGGACGATTTCTATCTGGGCGAGTTGACCAACGTCCTGATCTGGGCCATTGCCGGGCTGGGCCTGATGATCCTGACCGGCCATACCGGGCAGGCCAGCCTCGGCCATGCCGCGTTTCTCGCCATCGGCTGCTATGCCAACGTCATCCTGATCGAGGCGGGCGTGCCGTTCCTCATCGCCTTCCCGCTGGCTGGGCTGATCACCGGCATCGCGGGCGCGATCATCGCCATCCCCGCCCTGCGTCTGCATGGCATCTACCTGGCGATCTTCACGCTGGCGCTGTCGATCCTGATGGACGACATCATCGTCCTCAGCGAGCCGATCACCGGCGGCGTCGCGGGCAAGTACATTGGCGGGGTCGAGATCTTTGGCGTCCTCGTCGATCGCTGGGGCACGCCCGTCCCGTTCTACTGGCTGACCCTCATCGTCACCGTTCTGGTGACGCTGGGCTATATCAACCTGCTGCGAGCGCCGTTGGGCCGCAGCTTCATCGCCGTGCGCGACTCCGAGGTGTCGGCACAGGCGATGGGCGTCGATATCTCGCGCACCAAGACCGTCTCGTTCGGCATCTCCTGCGCCGTAACCGGTTGGGCCGGAGCGTTGATGGGGCTCTATTCCGGCGCCTTCAATAACGAAACCTTCAGCGTGGTGATCTCGATCCAGCTTCTGATGATGATCGTCATTGGCGGCCTCGGCTCGATCCACGGGGCATTCTTCGGCGCCATCGTCATCGGCTTCCTGCCGCAGTTCCTGTCCATCGCCAAGGAATATGTCGGCGCCGTCATCGGCGGCAACACCGTTGCCATCCCGGGCCTGGAATTCGGCGTTTTCGGCATGATCCTGATCGCCTTCATCCTGTTCGAGCCGATGGGCATCTACGGCCGCTGGCTGAAGATCCGCACCTGGTTCGAACTTTTCCCCTTTTACCGCAAGGACATGTTCCGACGGCAGAAATCCTATCTGAAAACGGAGCGTCTGAGATGAGCCTGCTGGAACTGGAACACATCACGCTTAAATTCGGCGGCCTGACGGCGGTGAACGATCTGACCTTTTCCGTCCACGAGGGCGAGGTATTTGCAATCGTCGGCCCCAACGGCGCCGGAAAATCCACCGTTTTCAACCTGATATCGCGCTTTTATGATCCAGCTCAGGGATCTGTCCGGTTTGACGGCCACGACCTGCTGGCGGTCAATCCATCGGGCGTTGCGGCCTATGGCGTGGCCCGGACGTTTCAGAACATCGAACTGTTCGAACACGCCACCGTGCTGCAAAACCTTCTGGTCGGGCGGCACCGCCACCGCAAAAGCAACCTGCTGACCGAGCTGTTTTTCACTCCTTCGGCCAAACGGCAGGAGCTGGAAAACCGCGAAAAGGTCGAAGAGATCATCGATTTCCTCGACCTGCAGGCCTATCGCGACAAGATGATCGCCGGCCTGCCCTATGGCGTGCGCAAAGTGGTCGAGGTCGCCCGCGCGCTGGCGACGGAACCGCGCCTCTTGCTGCTCGATGAACCTGCCTCGGGGCTCTCGGTCGAGGAAACCACCGACATGCGCTGGTGGATCGACGATATCCGCCGCCAGATGGGCATTACCGTCTTGATGGTCGAACATGACATGGGGCTTGTCTCGGGCGTCTCCGACCGTGTGCTGGCCATGGCCGATGGCGCGAAACTTGCCCTTGGAACACCCTCGCAGGTGCAATCCCACCCCGCCGTGATCGAGGCATACCTTGGGAAAGCATCATGAGCGAACCCATCCTCAAGATCCGCAATGTCGAAAGCTTCTATGGCCCGATCATGGCCATTCGCGGCGTGTCGCTCGATGTGCATGCCGGGCGCATCGTCTCGATTCTTGGCGCCAACGGCGCGGGCAAGACCACGCTGATGAAGACCGTCTCGGGCGTGATGGATCCGGAAAAAGGCACGATCACCTTCGAAGGCGAAGAAATACAAGGGTCCGAGCCGCACAAGGTGGTGCAAAGGGGGATCGTCCACGTTCCCGAAGGGCGTGAGGTCTTTCCCCTGCTCACCGTCGACGAAAACCTGAGCCTCGGGGCCTATACCATTAAAAACAAAACACAAATCGAACGGGATAGGGATATGGTCTTTTCCTATTTCCCGATCCTCGGGGACCGCCGCGATCAAGAGGCCGGAACGCTGTCGGGCGGACAGCAACAGATGCTGGCCATCGGCCGGGGCCTGATGGCAAACCCCAAGATCATGCTGCTGGACGAACCCTCATTGGGCCTGTCCCCCATTCTGGTGCAGGAAATTTTCGCCATCCTCAAACGCCTGAATACGGAACAGAACATGACGATGATGCTGGTCGAGCAGAATGCCAGCGCCGCGCTTGAACTGGCTCATGACGGTTACGTCATGGAGGTCGGGCGGATCGTCATGGATGGGCCCGCCAGCGAGTTGATGAAATCCGAAGACATCCAGAACTTTTATCTGGGCGTTCAGGAAGAAGGCGCGCGCGAAAACCGCCGCTGGAAACGCAAAAAGACGTGGAGGTGAGCAAGATGGACGCCAGCCGCCTGCCCGCGCAAACCCTCATCAACAGTGTCAGCTTCAACGCCACGCCGGGCCAGCGCCCGGTTCTGGTCGACGGCACCACAACCATCGCCGGATTGTTCCAGAAACGTTGTGCCGAACTGGGCAAGCGGACCGCGCATCGCGAAAAGGATTTCGGCATATGGAAATCCTACTCCTGGGCGGATTACTGGCAACACGCCAAATGGATCGGCCTGGCCCTGCGCAAGCTCGGCCTGCAACGCGGCGACGTCGTCTCGATCCTGTCCGAAGACCGCAAGGAATGGGCCTGGTTCGACATGGGGATCCAATGCGTCGGCGGCATCGCATCGGGCGTCTACACCACCGATTCCGCCAGCCAGCTGTCCTATCTGGTCACCGACAGCGACAGCCGCTTTCTGATCGTCGAAGACGAAGAGCAACTGGACAAGTTCCTGCAGATCGAAGACGAGGTTCCGGGCCTTTCAAAGGTAATCATTCTCGAAGACGAGGGGCTGCACGATCTCGACCACCCCCGCTGCATGATGATTGACCAGTTGTATGAAATCGGTCGTCAGGCCGAACAGGATCAACCCGGTGTGTTCGAGGCCCAGATTGCCCTGGCGCAACCCGAAGACATCGCTTTGCTCATCTACACCTCCGGCACCACCGGACTGCCCAAAGGCGCAATGCTCAGCAACGAGAACATTTTGTCCGCCATCGAAGCGGGTGCGCACGGCCTGCCCTCGTTCGAGACCGACGAACAGCTATGTTTCCTGCCGCTCTGTCATATTCTGGAACGCGACGTTTCGATCTATTTCCCGCTCGCCTCCAAATCCACGGTGAATTTCGCGGAAAGCCCCGAGACGGTTTTTGCCAACCTGCAGGAGGTCTCCCCCAACACCTTCACAGCCGTCCCGCGCGTGTGGGAAAAGATCTACTCGCAGGTCCTGATCATGGCGCAGGAGGCCACACCCGTCGGCCGCGCCGCATTCGCCATGGCGTTGCAAGAGGGACAAAGGCGCGCGCGCTATCTCCTCCGGAACGAGCCTGTCCCCGCTTCCGTGGCCGCCCGGTTCTGGGTCTGGGACCGGCTGGTTTTACGCAACCTGCGCCGGATGCTGGGCATGGACAGGTTAAGGCGCGGCGGAACGGGCGCCGCCCCGATCTCGCCCGAGTTGCTGAAATGGTATTGGGCGATCGGGGTTCCTCTGGTCGAAGGGTACGGCATGACCGAGACCTCGGGCATCGCCACGATCAACACGCCGGGCAAGAATCGGATCGGTACAATTGGAAAAGCCGTACCCGGAATCGATGTACGAATTGCACAGGACGGCGAAATTCAGGTGTACGGTTTGAACACTTTTCAGGGTTACTGGCGAAACAATGAAAAAACCGCCGAAACCTTCACCGCCGACGGATGGCTTCGCACGGGCGATATCGGGCGTATGGACGACGACGGTTTTGTCACCATCACCGGCCGCCTGAAAGACATCATCATCACCGCCGGCGGCAAGAACATCACGCCGGCCGAGATCGAAAGCCGCCTGAAATTCAGCCACTATATTTCCGATGCAGTGATCATCGGCGACCGGCGCAAGTATCTGACGGCATTGATAATGATTGATCAGGAGAACGTCGAGAAATACGCTCAGGACCACAAGATACCGTTTTCGAACTTCGCCTCGCTTTGTGCCGCACCCGAGGTTCGCAGCCTGATCGGAGCCGAAATTGAGGCAGTAAATCAAGAGTTTGCGCGCGTCGAACAGATCAAGGATTTCCGCCTGATCGATGTCCTTCTCACCGCCGAGGACGAGGAACTGACCGCAACGATGAAACTGAAACGGAGCTTCGTTGAAAAGAAACACGCACATCTGATCGAAGATATGTATTGATAAAACATGGGATTACCCAAAAGGGAGGAGAGAAATGAGAAAGACAATTCTGAGGCTCGCCGCCGCCGCGGCCCTGACGGCAACGGCTACATTGACCAGCGCCGAAACCCAGGGCGTCACCGACGATGAAATCGTCATTGGTTCGGTCAACGACCTCTCCGGCATTTTCGCCGCCGTCGGCGTTCCGGCAGTAAAAGGCGCCAACGTGGTCTTTGACCGGGTGAATGCGGAAGGCGGCGTTCACGGCCGCAAGATCCGCTATGTCGTTGAAGACAATGGATATCAGATGCCTCGCGCGATGCAGGGCTACAACAAGCTGCTCAATCGCGACAAGGTGTTCGCCATGCTGCAAAGCCTTGGCACCCCCATGAACCTTGCCGGCTTCAAGCTGCTGGATCCCAAGGGCATTCCGAATGTCGCGCCGCTGTCTGCCGCGCGCCAGATGCTTCAGGACCCGATGCACAATAAATTTACTTCGTTTTCAAGCTATTACGACCAAAGCCGGGTGGGCGTCAAATACCTGACTGGCGAGTTCGGTGCAGAAAAAGTGTGCACCATGTATTTGCCGACGGACTTCGGAAAGGAAATCCTCGAAGGCTCCAAGGCGGGCGCGGAAGAGGCCGGCATCGCGTTTGCAGCCGAGACAACCCACAAACCCGACGAAACCGATTTCGTCGGCTCGCTCAGCAAACTGAACGAAGCCGGCTGCGACATCGTCACCATCGCCCTGGGCGTTCGCCAGGCCATCACGGTTGTTGGCACCGCAAAAAAGATGGGCCTGAACGACATGAAGTTCATGGGCACCTCTGCCAGCTTCCTGACCGTCGTGGCACAAGTCCCCGGTGGTGTCACCGACGGCTTTTATGCCGCTGCTTCCTGGCAGGATCTTTGGGCACGGGCGGACGAACCGGCCCCCAAGGCGTTTATCGAGGAATACAAGGCCGCCACCGGCGAAGACGCGGTTGGTTTTGCCATGCTCGGATATGCGGCGGCGGAAATGATGGTCAGGGCGCTTGAGGCCGCTGGCCCGGACCTGACACAGGAAAGTTTCATCGCCGCAATGGAAACCCTGAACTACCAGGATGATCTGGTGGGCAACCACATGACCTATGGGCCAGACGATCATCAGGGTGCTGACTCGGTCTACGTCAATGTGGTCGAGAATGGCGCGTGGAAGAAAATCCACGAAGAGTAATCGGCCTCGGGCGCTCTCCGTTCAGGAAAGCGCCCTTTTCGTTAATCCTGGTCAGTTTGATTTTCGATTGTAATTCAACAACATCTGTTCCGGCAAAATAGTGCCGGATCCAACAAATCGGTTGCCGCCGAAACCGGCAACGCGTCATAGTCCGGGCATGAGCGGCCCATCACTGACACAGGAATTTTCCGACGGTCGCCTCTTGATCCGGTTCAAGGGGCGGTTGTTGACGCAGTTTCTGGGCCAGGCGGAAACGCAGTTGGCTCAACTCCGTTCCGATGCTGATGTGGTTGAGTTTGACCTGTCAGGGGTCGAGGCCATCGACACCGGCGGTGCGTGGCTGATCGCGGACCTTCAAAAACGGCTGGAAAAGGCGAACACGCCGGTTTCGATCATTGGCGCGTCGCAGGCGCAGAACGCCCTGATCACGACCGTGGCGAAAAGTCTGTCCGATGAAGCAGCAGCGCAGGAACCACCACGCGGGTTTTTGCCATGGGTGGAACATATCGGCAAAGGCACGGTCGCAGCGTGGATGGACACGCTGTCGATCCTGAACTTTCTGGGACTGACCCTGCATCGGCTGGCCCGTTCAATGGTGATGCCATGGCGGTTGCGTGCCGCGCCGTTGGTAACGCAGATGGAAGAAACCGGCCTCAAGGCTGTTCCGATCATTGCCCTTATGGGGTTCCTGATCGGGGTGGTTCTGGCTTTTCAGGGCTCTACCCAGCTCAAGCAATTCGGGGCCGAGGTCTTTGTGGTCGAACTGATCTCGATATCGATCCTGCGCGAGCTGGGCATCCTTCTGACCGCAATCATCGTTGCCGGTCGATCCGGATCGGCCTTCACCGCCTCCATCGGCTCGATGAAGGTGCAGGAAGAGATTGACGCCATGCGAACCATCGGACTGGACCCGATCGAGGTTCTGGTCGTTCCCAGAACGCTCGCGTTGCTGATCGTCCTGCCGATCCTTGGCTTCATCGCGGACATATCCGGCCTGATCGGCGGCGCAATCATGAGCTGGATCGACCTTGGTGTCAGCCCGGGCATGTTCGTGACCCGACTGAAAGACAACACGGATGTCTGGCACCTTGCGGTCGGTCTTATCAAGGCCCCGTTCTTTGCCCTCGTGATCGGGGTCATCGCCTGCTGGCAGGCAATGCAGGTTCAGGGATCGGCCGAAAGCGTCGGGCGCCGAACCACGGCATCGGTGGTGCAATCCATCTTTATGGTCATCGCGCTGGATGCGCTGTTCTCGATCTTTTTCTCGGAAGTCGGGGTCTGACATGGCCGACGATTCAACCGGACAAAGCGAGATGCCAGACCGCGAAGCTGTCATTCGCGTGCGCGGCCTGACCACCCGGTTCGGCCCTCAGGTCGTGCATGACAATCTTGACCTCGACGTCTGGCGCGGCGAAGTGCTCGGCGTTGTCGGAGGTTCGGGCACCGGCAAGTCGGTCCTGTTGCGAACGATCGTCGGGCTGAACACGCCTGCGGCCGGGTCGATCGAGGTTCTGGGCGTTGACTTCCTCAACGGTCCCGAAGAAGACCGCCTGAGGATCGAACAAAGCTGGGGTGTGGCCTTTCAGGACGGTGCGCTTTTTTCGTCGCTGACCGTGTTGCAGAACGTGATGGCGCCGATGCGCGAACATCTCAAGCTCAGCGAACACCTGATGAAAGCGCTGGGGGAGTTGAAGATCAGCCTCGTCGGCCTGCCCCGGCTCAGCTGCGGGAAATTCCCGTCCGAGCTTTCAGGCGGCATGCGAAAGCGCGCGGCCTTGGCGCGCGCGCTGGCGCTGGACCCCGAGATCGTGTTTCTGGATGAACCGACCGCCGGGCTCGATCCGATTGGCGCGGCGGCCTATGACGATCTGATCGGCGAATTGCAGCGTGCGCTTGGGCTGACCGTTTTCATGGTGACGCATGACCTCGACAGTCTTTACGCGATCTGCAACCGGGTCGCGGTACTTGCGGAAAAACGCGTCCTGGTTGAGGGTCCTATTGATGACATGACATCTGTAGACCATCCTTGGGTACAGGAATATTTCACCGGTCCGCGCGCCAGAGCCGCGCAGAACAGGGAACGGGACAGTTAGGGGCAGCGGATGGAAACCAAGGCAAACTATATCCTGATAGGAGCCTTTACGCTGGCAGGCATTCTGGGCGTTTTCGGTTTTCTGTTGTGGCTCGCCAAGGTCGAGGTGAACCGCCAATACGCCTATTATGACATTCTGTTCGACGATGTCTCGGGCCTCGCGACCGCTTCAAGCGTTCGCTACAACGGCTTGCCCGTCGGTCAGGTCCTTTCGCTTCATCTTGACGACGACGATCCGTCAAAGGTGCGTGTACATATCGAAATCGACGCCGAAACACCGGTCAGGCAAGACACGATCGCTGAACTACAAGCCCTCGGCGTCACCGGCGTCAGCTATGTCGCGCTGTCCGGCGGCACGCCGGCTTCCGCACCATTGCCGTCCGGCGGCACCATAAAAAGCCGCCGAAGCGCACTGCAATCGATATTCGAAGGGGCGCCTGAACTGATGAGCAAGGCCATTTCCTTGCTCGAAGACCTGCAATCCATCGTGAACGAGGAAAACCGAACCGCGGTTTCGAAGCTGCTCGAAAACCTGTCCTCTGCATCGGGCCGGTTGGATCAGGCCCTGTCCGATTTCGAAACGCTGTCCAAGGATCTGGGCGGCGCATCCCGCGAAATCGCGGCCTTTACCGACAAGCTAGGCAAGCTGACGGAAACGGCGGAAACCACACTCAACACGGCAACCACCGCATTGAACGACACGCGCGACGCGGCCGTTTCCACTCTGGATACGGCAAAACAGACCTTTGCCACTGCCGACGGGCTGATGAAGAACGAAATAACCGAATTCATCGGCAAGGGCACCGAAGTCGCCGAGACCGTCAATCGCGTGGTGGCCGAGGTGGGTACAGATGTGACCAGGGTTGCCGAACGCCTGAACGCGTTGTCCGACGAAGGCAGCGTGGCACTTGCAGTCGCGACCGAAACATTTTCCAACGCCAATGAGACCCTGTCAGACATCAGCAGCGCCATGGAAAGCGCCGGGACAACGCTGTCCTCTGCCAACGAGACATTCGAGTCGGTGAACAAGGTTGTGAACGAAGACGTCGGCCAGATCGTGACGGACTTGCGCGGGGCAATCGACACATTCAAAACCACCGTCGACAATGTGGCCAACAATGTCGACCGCATCGCCGACAACGTGCTGGACGCGTCGCAATCCGCGTCGGATCTGATGGGGACGGTCGATGGCATCGTTCAACAGAACCGCAGGCAGGTTTCGGATTTCATGCGCGTGGGCCTGCCGCAACTGCAACGCTTTGTCGAAGAATCCCGCCGCCTTGTCGTCAATCTCGACCGTCTTGTGGACCGTATCGAACGCGACCCGGCACGCTTCCTTCTTGGCACTCAGGCATCGGAGTTCCGTCAATGAAACGATCTGACTTTCTTGCCCTCGTCATCGGGGGGGCTCTTCTGAGCGGCTGCACCGGTCTGGATACGCTTAAGAAAGCGGCAGAACCGAACGATCTTTACGTTCTGACCCCCAAAAGCACGTTTTCCGCGTCACTCCCGCGTCTCAGACAGCAGATCGTGATCGAAGAACCGACCGCTACGGCGGCGGTCAATACTGATCAAATCGCGGTCCAGCCCACGCCGCTTCAGGTTCAGTATCTGCCGCGCGCCCGCTGGGTCGACCGCGCGCCACTCATCGTGCAGGCATTGCTGATCGAAAGCTTCGAGAATTCCGGCAAGGTCGCTGCAGTCGGCCGTTCGACCGTGGGATTGCGGGCGGATTACGTGATCGTGCCGGAACTGCGCGAGTTTCAGGCTCATGCAATCGGCGGCGACGATCAGACGAAATCGCTACGCGTCGATGTCAGGCTGAACATCAAAATCATCGATACTTACGAAGATCACATCATCGGATCAAATTCGTTCGAAAAAGCAATCATTTCTGCTTCGGACAAAGCTCCCGATCTGGCGATGGCCTTTGATCAGGCTTTGGGTAACGCGATGAAAAACGCGGTCGAATGGAGCATTCGCAGGATCCATTCCCATGCCGCACAAAACCCCAGACCGGATTTGTTGTGATCACACGCCGTTGACTTGTGTCTGGATCGGGTAGCGGGGATGACCCGGCTCTTTCAATGTGCGAATTCGCGCAAAACCGCCCCGGCGTTCTCGTTGGTCCTTGCACCGTTGCGCATGGCCAAACGCCCGTTCACCATGACATGGGCAACACCTGACGCATAGCGCCTTGGATGACGCGCCGAACAGTTGCTGGCGATGCTGGCCGGATCGAAGACGCAGATATCTGCCCTGTGTCCCGGTGCCAGACGCCCACGGTCCTTCAGCCCCAACCGATCCGCCGGGACAGAGGTTATGCGCCGGATGGCATCGGGAAGTGACAGAACCTTTCGGTCTCGAACATAATACTGAAGAAATCGTGCGGCCCAGCCATACCCGCTCAGCGATCCGACGTGATCCCTGAGAATTCCGTCCCTGGCCACGGCGATAGTGTCGGAAATCACCGCGCATTCAGGCTGTTTCAGACACAGATCTATATCAGCGTCCCGAAATGACTTTGATGTCCAGAAGACGCCCATCAGATTGTCGCCCTCTTCCAGAAGGATATCGAGAACCGCATCATATGGATCAACGCCGCGCATCCGTCCGATCTCGGCAAAATCGGCACCGACCAGATCCTTGTTCACCGACGCGTTCAGCAGAACGATATCGCTCCATTTCCGGGCCTTCACGATCAGCCACATGGGCTGCGGATTGGCCTTGATCCTTGCGCGCTGTTCCGGATCCGAGAGGCGTTTCAGCACTTCGTCCAGTCCTCCCGCCTGCGCCCATTTGGGCAGGATTGCCGCCGTCAGCGTATGGTTCCAGTCATGGGGAATGACGTCAAAGGCTACGTCGACATCGTGGCGGCGGGCCAGATCGATCATTTCCAGCGTGTGCTCCATCGCATAGTCCGGCGCGCCGAATTTCGGCTGGATGTGCGAAATCTGCAGTTTCGCGCCCGATTGGCGGGCCGTCGCGATGGCTTCGGCAAAGCCCAGGTCATAGTGCGTATCGCGGTTTCTCACATGGGTTGCATAGAGCCTTCCGCGTTGAGCTGCCTTTTCACACATCGGCACCAGATGTTCGGGCGCGGCCAGAATTCCGGGCCAATACTCCAGACCGGTCGAAAATCCACCAGCTCCCTCCTCAAGCGCCTGTTCCACCATCCGGCTCATCCGGTCAATCTCGTCCGGCTCACCCGCCCGCAGCGCATCCCCCAGAACCGCGCGATGAATGCTGCCATGACCCACAAAGGCCATGACGTTTACGCCAAGCTCAGTGCTTTCCAGAGCATCCAGATAATCGCCAAAGCTGTGCCAGTGCGGATGATCGGCCTTGTCGGTGTACCACGGGGAAACGGCCGGGATCTCGCTGTGACTGCACACGGGCGCACAGCTGATCCCGCATTGCCCGACAACCTCGGTCGTGACGCCCTGGTGCACCTGGCTTTCGGCGCGCCCATCGGCAATCAGGGTGAAATCGGAATGCGTGTGCATGTCGACGAAACCGGGCGAAACGGCCAGCCCGCTGACGTCGATGATCTCTGCCGATCCGTTGTCTTCCAGTTGGCCAATTGCCGCGATCCGGTCGCGCGTAATACCAATATCGGCGGTGAAACTTTCCGCGCTCACTCCGTCGAAAACTTCACCGCCCTTGAGGATCAGATCGAACATCTCCTTATTCCCCTACTTTGCCGGCCCATAGACCCAGTCGGGCAGGAACAGGGTCAGATCCGGGATTAGGATCAGGATCACCATGCCGATGATATAGGCCAGAATGAACGGCAGCACGGCAACCGAAATCCGTTCGATTGAAACTCCGGAAATCCGCGCCGCGACCGTCAGGTTTGCCCCCAACGGAGGGGTCAGGAACCCGATCTCGCAGGTGATCACCGTGAACACTCCGAACAGGACCGGATCGATGCCCAACGACACGGCCAACGGCAGGAACACGGCGGTGAACAGAACGATCTGGGCCAGCGATTCCATGAAGGTGCCGATAAAGATGTAGAACACCCCGATCAGCAGCATCACCAGGATCGGGTTTTCGGTGATCGACGTGATCCCCTGTTGCACAGCGGTGGGCACGTCGTAGAACGCGGTCAATTGCCCAAAGGCCAGCGTAGGCGTCAGCAGGATCAGGATGCCGGTCAGCAAAGCCGTGAAACGCAGCGCCTCGACGATCTTTCTTGCGGTCAGTTCGCGATAGATGAAAAGCCCCACGAACAACGCGTAAAACACCGCAACGCCTGCGGCCTCGGTCGGCGTGAACGCACCACCATAAATGCCGCCGAGGATCAGCACCGGCGCTCCGATCGACCATTTTCCCTCCCAGGCGGCGTGAAGGAACGGCCGCCATGAAAAAGGATGCCCCGTCCCGCCATAGTTCCGACGGCGGGCGATGATATAGGTGGTGACCATCAGCAGGATCGTCACCAGCACGCCCGGAATGAGCCCCGCCAGAAACAGGCGCGGGATCGATGTCTCGGACACAAGACCGTATATGATCATCAGGTTCGACGGCGGGATCAGGCTGCCAAGCGCTCCGGCGCTGGCGGTTATCGCGGCGGCAAATGGGACGTCATAACCGTCCCGCCGCATCGCCGGCACCGTGACAGAGCCGATGGCCGCAGTCGTTGCCGGCCCCGACCCGGACAATGCGGCAAAAAGCATGCAGGCAAAAACCGTCACAAGCCCCATCGACCCGCGATAGGCGCCAACCAGTTTGGTCGCAATTGCAATCATCCGGTTGGCCATGCCGCCAACCTCCATCAACCGACCCGCCAGAACGAACAGCGGGATGGTCAGCAATGGAAAAGGCGTCAGGCTGGAATACCCCGTCTGCGCCATCAACGTGTAAGGGATTTCTATGAGATAGAGCGCCAACGCAGTGGTTATGCCAACAGCCACGAAAAGTGGTGTGCCGATGATCGTAAGCCCGACGAAGGCAATCGCAAGAATGAGAAGCGGATTCACAGCTGATGCTCCTGCTCGTCGGTGGTTTCATCCCATTCCTCGTGCAGCATTCCCGGGATACCTTCGCCGCCATCCCTGTACCATGTCACATAGGTCTGGATCAGGCGCACGAGCATCAGCGCGTAACCGATCACAAGCACGGATTGCGGATAGAACTGGTCGATGCCCAGACTGGGACTGCGCGAAGTGAATTTCCACAATACGGCCAGATAATCCCAACTGACCCGGATCATGAAAATCGAAAACGCGGCCCATGCCAGATCGGCGGCAAAGATCACGATACGGCCCGTCCGCTCGGGCAGGGCTTTGACGCCAACGAGGATTCGGATGTGAAAGCGTTCCCGCACGCACAGCGAGGCCCCCATGTAGACAGCCCAAACCATGCTGATCGAGGCAATCTCTTCGGACCAGTGCAATGCGGTCTCAAACACATAGCGCGCGATCACTTGCGCAAAGACGCTAAAAGAAATCACCACGAGAGCGGTGCAGCACACCACTTCTTCGAAGTGCCGTTCCAGCCATTTCAGCGCTGACATATCGGGCACCTGTTCCTTGGGCTTGGTCAGATCAGGCAGGGCGCACGCAGCGCCCCGCCAAAGCGGCGGATCTTCAGTTGGCCGCCGCCTGAATGGCGTTGACGAGTTCCACGAAGTCTTGCCCACGCTCTTCTGCAAATGCCTGCTGCACCCCCTGAGCGGCGGTAATGAAGTCGGCCTTGTCAGGCGTGGTCATCGCCATGCCGCCCTCGGCAACCAGCCATTCGCGGATTTCCTCGGTTTCCGAAGCGACCTGACGGCGCAGTTCCGCCCCGGCCTCGTTCGCGGCTTGCTGAACCATGGCACGCTGTTCGTCACTCAACCGTTTCATGAAAGCGTCCGATGCAAAAAGCGGCGCCATCGCCACGAAATGTTCGAGGATGACAAGATGGGGCTCGAACTCATAGAACTTCATGTCGCGAATGAACGAGGTTCCGTTGTCGCCACCGTCCACGGTTCCGGTCTGCAAGGCGGTTGGTGTTTCCGACCAGGCAAGCGGCACCGGCTCTGCCCCAAAGGCTTCGAAGGTCGCAATCATCACCTCGTTCTTGGGAACCCGGATCTTCAACCCTTCCATGTCCGCCATCGTATTGATTGCACGCTGCGAGTTGTAAAAATCCCGATAGAGCGCCGGACCGAAGCTCAGCAAATGAACGCTGGTCTCGGCCTGCAGCCTGTCCTTCATGATCTGACCGACTTCACCATCGACCACCCGTTCCAGATGGTCCTTGTTCTGGAATATGTATGGCAGAACCGTCACATCCATCAGTGGCCAGTGCGGCGACACGTTGTTCGCAGTGATGAAAAATCCATCAACTGTTCCCAACTGCATCGCCTTGAACGCCTCGTCCTCTGTCGAAATCTGGTTGCAGCAACGCAACTTGACTTCGATCGCTCCGTCCGAGATCGCCTCAAGCCGTTCCTTGAACAGCGTACCGAAACGGCCATAGATGGAGGCTTCGGGCGCGCCGAAACCCAGGTTCATTGTCACATCGGCGGCCGCTGCCGGTAACGCCGAAAGGCTCAGCCCGGCGGCAAGCGACACTGAGGTAGCCAGTTTAATCAAAGAACGTCTGCGCATATCTCTCCTCCCTGACAGCACAATTCGCCCATCGGCCCGGTCCCCGTCTTGTTTGCGAGCGGCTGCTTTGCCGGACGTCGATCGACGTTGTTCCAAAGGCTAGCCGAAGCCCATACCTCCAGAAAACAGGGTTTTGTGAAGCGTAATGTCACATAAAATGCAGTTAAGGCCGAAGCAGAAGATGTTCGAACGCACCTTTCTGAGCCAGAGATTTGCCCGTGTCGATGATGGCACGCACTACGGCAGAATTCTCAAGCTGCGATGCATAGCCGATGCCGTAAACCGGTTCATCCACCTCGCCCGAGATGGGAATCGGAGTATATCCCCCCTGCCCGTCGCGGTCATTGGGTCCGCAGATGTTCAGGATCGCATAGCCGAACTTGGCGCCCACCAGACCGCGCAAGACAGCGCCCGACTTGGTGCTGTGGACAATATCCGGAACCAACCCCTGTTTTTGAAACATGCTAAGGAAATAATCCCGCGTTCCATGCACATCGAGCATGATCAGAGGTTGTTCGGAAAGCTCATCAAGTGTGACCGACTTGTGCTCGGACAATGGCGAATGATGCGGAACAAGCGCCCAGGGTCTGGCCCGGAACAAGGGGACAAAGCGGTTGTCGGGATGCGTGTAACGGCGATAGGTCAATACCGCATCCACTGCACCAGAACGCAGCAATTCGTTCACGACCAGCATGTCGCCTTCCATCACATCGATACGGATGTCGGGGTAACTGTCGGCGATGCAGCGCAGCAGCGGTGGCAGAACGTAGGGGGCCGTCGGTTCGTAACAGGCCAGCCGCAGCGTCCCCGTCGGATCACCGACAAGCGACAACAAGTCGGATTCGAAAACTCTGGATTGCTCAAGGAAAGTGGCGATCTGTTTGCCCGCCATCTGTCCCAATTCGGTCGAAATCAGCCCTTTTGCCGGTATCCTGCGAAACAGTTCCGCGCCAAGGCTTTGTTCGATATGATCGATCGCCGCCGTGATCGACGATTGCGAGATGTTCATCTCGACGGCGGCGCGCGCAATCGAACCTGTCCGCATCGCAGCATCGAAATAACGCAATTGTTTGAGCGTGAATTTCATCTCAATCCACCATTCAATATATCTTATTGAGAGGTTAAATCCATTTTGCCGTGGAATAAAGTTGCGATACTCCGGCTGTTACCCGGGAGGACAGCATGCAACCCACGACCGTTTTCCGTTGCCGCAAGATCATCACCATGGACCCGAACCGCCCCGAAGCGACCCATGTGGCCGTGCGTGACGGCAAGATCCTTGCCGTAGGCGATCAGAACTGCGCCTGGCCCGGCGATGAAACGATCCTCGACGACAGTCTGGCCGACGCGGTTTTGATGCCCGGTTTCGTCGAAGGTCACGCACACATGATGGCGGGCGCGATGTGGCGCTATGCCTATGTCGGATTTCACGACCGCATGGACCCGAACGGCGTCCTGCATCGGGGGCTTGAAGACATCCCGGGCGTGATAGAACGGCTGCGCCTGTATGATGCGGACCTTCCCGAAGGCCATGCGTTGATTGCCTGGGGGTTCGATCCGATTTTCCTTTCCGGGGAAAGGCTGTCGCGGCATCACCTTGATCAGGTTTCAACAACACGGCCCATAGTTGTTCTGTTTTCGAACTTCCACCTGCTGTGTGCCAATTCGGCGGCTCTGACCGTGGCCGGATATGGCAGCCACTCCAATGTCGAAGGTTTGGTGAAGGGTGCCGACGGCGAACCAACCGGTGAACTGCAGGAAATGGCAGCGATGTTTCCGGTCATGCGCCGGACCGGGATCGACTTTCGGGCACTGACCCAGACCCCAGAGATCATCCGCACCTATGCCCAGGTCTGTCTGAGGGCCGGGGTGACGACGACCACCGACCTGTTCGCGGAAATGGATGACGCGGATGTCGATGTTCTGCTCGGCGTTACGTCCAAGCTGGACTTTCCCGTCCGTCTCGTCCCGGCCTTGGGCGCCACTGGCGGCGATCCCGCCGCGATTGCGCGCCGCGCCTTGGCGCTGAAGGCGCGATCGTCCGACAAGCTCCGTCTGGGGGCGGTCAAGCTGATGACCGACGGGTCGATTCAGGGCTGGACCGCGCGGGTGAAATGGCCCGGTTATGTGGGTGGACAACCCAACGGAATCTGGAACACGCCACCGGACCAGATATTCGCCCTGTGCGAGGCGATGCAGGAACACGGGGTGCAGATGCATATCCATGTCAACGGTGACGAGGCCTCTGACGTATCCCTCGCGGCTCTCGAGTCAGCGGCCCGCAAACACCCCTGGCCGAATGCAAGACATGTCCTGCAGCATTGCCAGATGATGGGAGCCGACCAGTTCCGGCGCTGCGCACGGCTGGGTGTCTGCACCAACATATTTTCCAATCATATCTGGTATTTCGGCGATCAGCATGCGGCCCTGACCATCGGCGAAGACCGGGCATGCCGAATGGATGCGGCGCGCACAGCGCTGGACCAGGGTGTTCGGATCGCGATCCATTCGGACGCGCCTGTCACGCCGATGGCGCCCCTGTTCACGGCCTGGTGTGCCGTCAATCGCCAGACCCTGTCAGGCCAAATTCTGGGAGAAAGCCAAAGGATCACAATACCGGAAGCCCTGCACGCGATCACACTTGGCGCGGCTTTCACATTGGGATTGGACGGCGAAATCGGAAGTATCGAAACCGGCAAACAAGCCGACTTCACCATACTCGGCGACGATCCCACGACCGTTTCCGCCGACCGGCTCAAGGATATCGCCGTGCTTGGGACCGTTCTGGGCGGCAGGGTTCACCTGCTGTGATGCGATTGCCCCTGACGGTCATCGGCGGCTATCTTGGTGCGGGAAAAACCACCCTGATCAACCGCTTGCTTGGCGAAGATCACGGATTGCGCCTTTTGGTTCTTGTCAATGATTTCGGCGCGATCAACATCGACGCGAATTTGCTGGCGTCCGCCGATGCAGACACAATTGCGCTGACCAACGGCTGCGTATGCTGCACAATGGGGGCGGACCTGTTCATGACGATCGGGGACATTCTGGACCGCCCCGACCGTCCCGATCACCTGATCATCGAAGCCAGCGGTATCGCCGACCCGGCCGCCATCGCCAACGTCGCCAATGCCGAACCCGACCTGAGCTATGCCGGGATCGTCACGGTTGTGGATGCAAGGCAAATCCAAGACCTTCTCAATGATGATTCCATTGGGCCTCAGATTGCCCGGCAAATCGCCGTGGCCGACCTTTTGGTGCTCAGCAAGACTGAAAAAACCACCGAAAACCCGCGCGACCATCTGAGGCCAATAAATACACATGCCCCAATAATCCAAGGTGACGCCCCCATCTCGCGATTGTTGTGGGAAATCACCCCGCGCCCGTTTTCGAGTAAAACACCGCCCCATCCGGCCTATACCGCGTGGTATTGCGAAAAGGCATTTGCCGAAGACCGGCGGTCACTGCAGGAAAAGCTCGATCGCCGGCCAGCCGGCATCTATCGCCTCAAAGGTTTTGTCGAAACCCGCGAAGGGCCTTATCAGGTGCAGATTGTCGGACGGGTCTGCGAGATGCGGGCCATCGTGGATGACACCAGCACCGGCCTGGTCGCACTGGGCCTTGCCGACCGTGTGACCGAAGCTGACATTGAACAATGGTGGCGCGGTGCTACCGATCAGACAGCTGGTGTTCGGCGCTGAACGTAAAAAACACCGCACCACGCAGTCACATTCCATATCCGGCAAGCAAAAAACACTGACGTGACGGCAAGTTGCGCTGAAACCTTGCCAGATCGTGCCATAGAGGCTCTACTGTCAGGGCCATCAATTCCGGCAAATAACAAGAAATTTAAGTCAGGGAGTGTGTAAAATGAAAAACCTCGTACTTGGAGCCGCGGCCGTTCTGGGCATGTCCGCCGGTGCAGCTTCGGCGCAGGAGTTCATCTCGATCGGAACCGGAGGTGTGACAGGCGTCTACTATCCAACAGGCGGCGCAATCTGCCGTCTGGTGAACAAGTCGCGCAAAGAGCACGGCATCCGCTGCGCCGTCGAATCCACCGGTGGCTCGGTCTATAACATCAACACCATCAAGGCCGGCGAGCTTGAGTTCGGCGTCGCCCAGTCCGACTGGCAATACCACGCCTTTAACGGCACCTCGAAATTCGAAGGCGATGCCGCGTTTCCGGGCATTCGCGCCGTCTTTTCGGTTCATCCCGAACCCTTCACCCTTCTGGTGCGCGCCGACAGCGGCATCGACAGTTTCGAAGGCCTGAAAGGCAAGCGCGTCAATGTCGGCAACCCCGGTTCCGGTCAGCGCGCCACGATGGAAGTCGTGATGAATGCATTTGGCATGGGAATGGATGATTTTGCTTTGGCCACGGAATACAAAGGATCGGAAATGGCCAAGGAAATCTGCGACGGCAATATCGACGCGATGATCTATACCATCGGGCACCCGGCGGCGGCCATCAAGGAAGCCACCACAACCTGCGACGTGAAACTGGTCAGCGTCACGGGCGAGCCGATCGACAAGCTGGTGGGCGACAATCCCTATTATCGTGTCGCGACGATCCCCGGTGGCATGTACGCCGGAAACGATCAGGAAACGACTACTTTTGGTGTTGGCGCAACATTCGTGACCTCGGCCGATGTGTCGGATGACGTGGTGTATGTCGTGGCAAAATCGGTGATGGAGAATATTGACGATTTCCGTCAGCTGCACCCGGCCTTTGAAAATCTTGACCCCGCGGAAATGGTCAGTGACGGTCTCAGCGCACCCCTGCACCCGGGGGCGGAACGCGCCTATAAAGAACTCGGTCTGATGCAATAAGCGTCAACTTCCAGCACATCGGATGCGCCCGGCAGCGGGCGCATACCCATTGGCGAAACGCCGTGGACAGGGGGACGACATGACTGACCAGACCCAACCCGAACGCAGCGCTGACGACATGGTTGCCGAGGCCGACACCGGGGCAAGAAACCCGGTGGGCTGGCAGGGCCGGTTGATCATCGGAACCTGTATCGTGTGGTCCCTTTTCCAGCTTTACATCGCGTCAAAAATACCCGGCATCATCGCCCAATCGACCGGCATCGGGATTTTCGCCAATATCGTCGCACAGGCCCGCTTTGTGCACCTGGCCTTTGCCATCATGCTGGCGACGCTTGCTTTTCCGCTTTTCAAGACCTCTCCGCGCGACCGCATACCCGTCTATGACTGGGTCTTGCTGATCCTCGGCGTGGGCGCTTGTCTGTATCTGGTGATCTTCCGGTTCCAGATCGCCGACCGCCCCGGCCTTTGGACCCCCACCGACATCGCGGTTTCAGCCACCGGGATGTTCGTTCTGATGGTGGCCGTCTATCGCTCGCTCGGATTGCCGCTGGTCGTCATCGCCAGCTGTTTCATCCTGTTTGCCTTTTTCGGCGGATATTCGGAATGGGCCCGCAACATCACCAATTACGGCGGCGCATCACTGTCCAAGGCCCTGGGCCATTACTGGATGCAGACCGAGGGGGTTTTCGGGGTGGCGCTCGGCGTCTCGACCACGATGATTTTCCTGTTCGTCCTGTTCGGCGCTTTGCTGGATCGGGCGGGTGGCGGCAACTGGTTCATCAAGGTCGCCATCGCCATGCTGGGCGCCCTAAGGGGCGGACCAGCCAAGGCTTCGGTGCTGTCCTCGATGATGACCGGCATGATCTCGGGCTCATCCATCGCCAACACGGTCACCACCGGGACGTTTACTATCCCCCTGATGAAACGGATCGGCTTTCCCGCCGAAAAGGCCGGCGCGGTCGAGGTGGCGTCATCCACCAACGGTCAGCTGACCCCGCCGGTTATGGGGGCCGCGGCCTTCCTGATGGTGGAATATGTCAACATTCCCTATATCGATGTGGTCAAACACGCCTTTCTGCCGGCGGTCATCAGCTATATCGCCCTGCTCTACATCGTGCACCTTGAAAGCCTGAAGATGGGGCTGGAAGGCCTGAAAAAGGAAGGTCGCAAGATCGGCGTCCTGATGATCCTGATCCTGTTCCTGTCCGGTTTCATTTTCCTGGGCCTCTGCACCTTCCTGATGATCGGTTTGCGCGCCCTGCTCGATCCGGTCATGACCGAAAGCGTCTATGGCGCCGTAGCCATCGTCGCGGGTCTCTATCTGATTCTCGTCTACATTTCCTCCCGTTATCCGGACATCGAAATCGACGACCCGAACGCCCCGGTCCCGGCGGCGCCACGACTGACACCGACGCTGATTGGCGGAGCCTATTTCGCGCTGCCGATCTTCATCCTGATCTGGAATCTCATGGTGCGCACCGACAGCCTGGAGCGGCTTTCGCCCGCCCTGTCCGCCTTCTGGGCCACTGTCTTCATGATCATCATCGCCCTGACTCACCGCCCGATCAAAGCGTTTTTCAGGGGCCAGGATTTCGCCGGTGAAACCCTGCACGGCTGGAATGACTTTGTTCAGGGTCTGATCCTCGGCGCGCGCAACATGATCGGGATTGGCGTGGCAACGGGTGCGGCCGGTATTATTGTCGGAACCATCTCCCTGACAGGCGCGCATCAGGTCATAGGTCAGGTGATCGAGGTCATCTCGGGCGGCAACCTGATGATATTGCTCGTTCTGGTCGCCGTTCTGTCGCTGATCCTCGGCATGGGGCTTCCGACAACGGCCAATTACATCGTTGTCTCGTCTCTGATGGCTCCGGTCATCGTGTCGGTGGGGGCGCAGTCCGGCCTGATCGTGCCGCTGATTGCCGTTCATATGTTCGTCTTCTATTTCGGCATCCTCGCCGATGACACGCCGCCGGTCGGCCTTGCGGCATATGCGGCGGCGGCCATATCGCGGGGCGATCCGATCAAGACGGGCATTCAGGGCTTTGCCTATGACATCCGGACAGCGCTTTTGCCGTTCCTCTTCATTTTCAACACCGATCTGTTGCTGATCGACGTGGGTCTCGCCAAGGCGGTGCTGGTCTTTTTCGTGGCCCTTCTTGCGATGTTGCTGTTTGCTGCGGCCACGCAGGGTTATTTCGTGGCCAAATCAAGGGCATGGGAAAGCGTGGTGTTGCTGTTCATCGCCTTCCTGCTGTTCCGGCCCGGGTTCTTCCTGGATCAGGTCAGCGAACCTTATGCAAGCGCCGATGGACCCGCAGCCATTGCGCTGATGGCCGATGCCGATGACGGCAAGGACATCCGCATAACAATTGCAGGCCCGGATTTCGACAACGCCGAAATTCGCCCGACCACGATCGTGATCCCGGCCGTTGCCGGCGATGCCGAGGCCGCACTCTCGGCTCAGGGCCTGTCCTTCATCGAAAGCGGTGACACCTTGGAAATGGAGGAACCGTTTGGCGGGCCCTTTGGATCGCTCAGTATCGATTATGACTTTTACGGCGATACCCCGGTTCATCTGGTAAAGGCCGAGATAGAAAACGACCGAATGCCGAAAGAAATCTTCTTCATCCCTGCCCTGCTGTTGCTGGCGGGCATCGTCATGATTCAGCGGCCTCGCGCCACGCAACCCGCATTCTGAGGGAGTATGGCCATGTTCAAGACCCTACTGATAGCCGTCGACATCAGCGACCCTCTTGGAGCGGCGCGCAGCACACAAGCCGCAGTCAACATGGCGCGTGCCGAGAAAGCGACCTTGCATGTGCTGAACGTCATTCCCGACAGCGGCATGGCGATCGTGGGCGCAATGCTTGGACCGGATCATTCGAAAAAGATTGCAGATCAGGCCAAATCCGAACTCGAAACCTGGGCCAGGGATGCAATCCCACCCGATATCGATGCGCGGCTGCATATCTCGCATGGCACGATCTATGACCAGATCATCAAGGTCGCCGATCAATTGGGTGCCGATGCGATCTTTGTCGGCGCGCACCGGCCGGAATTGCAGGACTATCTGATAGGCCCGAATTCCGCCCGCGTGGCCCGACATGCGCGACAATCCGTGTTCGTCGTTCGGTGATATCCGCCCTGACGGCCGCGCGTTCGCCGAAAAAACCGGCGCCCAATCAATGCGAATTCGATGGGCGGTCTAACGCACTGCACTCGACACCATGGCTTCGTTTATTGTTCTGCGCGTTGTGCCTGTTTCCAGCGTAGACATGATCGGCTCGGATCTGGCGATGACTTTTCCGCTTCGGACCACCACCAGACGGTGCGCGCGCAGCCGTATCGCTTCGATCTTGTCTGCCGCCTGCAACAGGACGAAATTCGCCCTGCACCCTTCGGCAACACCGTACCTGTCCAATCCCAGTATTTTGGCGGGGTTTTCCGTCACCGCATCAAAGCACCAATCCATATCCGCTCGACTGGAAAGCTGGCCGACGTGAAGCCCCATCATGGCCACATCCAGCATGTCGGCCTTGCCCAGCGAATACCAGGGATCCATCATGCAATCCGACCCAAATCCAACGACTATTCCGGCGTCGCGCAGCTCACGAACCCGGGTCTGCCCCCTGCGCTTGGGATAAGTGTCGTGCCGGCCCTGAAGCATGATGTTGATCAACGGGTTCGGGATGGCGTGAACCTGCGCTTCGGCCATCAGGGGGATCAGCTTCGAGACATAATAGTTGTCCATCGAATGCATCGACGTCAGGTGCGATCCGGCGACCCGACCCTGCAGGCCAAGCCGCTGGGTCTCGAAAGCCAGGGTTTCGACATGTCGGCTGAGAGGATCGTCACTTTCATCGCAATGCATGTCGACCATCAACCCGCGCTCTGCCGCGATCTCGCATAGCAGCCGCACCGACTCAGCCCCATCCGACATCGTGCGTTCGAAATGAGGGATGCCCCCCACGACGTCCACGCCCATGTCCAGCGCCCGCACCGTGTTCCGCATCGCGGTCGGATCACGCAGAACGCCGTCCTGAGGGAACGCGACCAGCTGCAGATCAAGGTAATCCTTGACCCTCTCACGCACCTCCAATAGGGCCTGAACCCCTTTCAGTTCGTCGTCGCAAGTGTCCACGTGGCTGCGGATTGCGCCGATGCCCTTCGATATGGCCAGATCACAATAGCGCAACGCACGTTCGATGATGTCATCGACCGATTGAATCGGTTTCAGCTCACCCCAAAGCGCGATGCCCTCCAGCAACGTGCCGGACATGTTCATGCGCGGAGTGCCCAGCGACAATGTCGCGTCCATATGGAAATGAGGATCAACAAAGGGCGGCGACACCAGGTACCCGCCTGCATCGATCTCCTCTCGCGCCTCTGCGGCGATGCCGGGTTCAACCGCGGTGATCCTGCCGCCCTTGCACCCGATATCCAGACCCTTGCGGCCATCTGTGAGGGTGGCATTTCTGACAATCAGGTCGAACATCTCATCTCCTACCTCTGCCCCTTGAACCACGGGGTCAACAACGCGCGGGGATAGTCCGCCGAGCGAGCGGCAATCACAAGCGCGATGATTGACAGGATATATGGGGCCATCAGGAAAACCTGGCCGGGCACCAGGGCGCCCATTTCCGTTTGCAAACGCACCTGCAATGCATCGAACGCCCCGAACAGCAATGCGCCAAACAGCGCCTTTCCCGGTCGCCAGCTTGCAAAGATAACCAGCGCGATGCAAACCCAGCCGCGCCCGTTGACCATGCCAAAGAAAAAGGCGTCAAACGCGCTCATCGTCAGGAATGCGCCGCCAAGCGCCATCAGCGCGGACCCCGCAACAATGGCCCCGATCCTCAGCCCATAGACGGACAACCCCTGCGCATCGACGCTGTCGGGGTTGTCTCCGACCGCCTGAATGGCGACCCCCAGGGCCGTGCGGTTCATGACGTACCAAACAACCGCCACCATCAAAAGCGCAAGCCAGGTCAATGCGGTCTGCTGAAACAGAACCGGCCCGATGAATGGCAGGTCTGACAGGACAGGCAGCTCGATGGCCCGGAAAGGCTCGATCCTCGGAGGAGAAGAAACATTCGGCAATGCCGTGCGATAGGAAAAGTAACTGACCGACGTGGCAAACAGCGTAATCCCAAGGCCCGAGACGTGCTGTGACAACCCCAGGGGAACGGTCAGTATCGCGTGCATCAGGCCAAAGAAAGCGCCTGCCAGCGCGGCCACCAGAACGCCCCCCCACAACCCCGCCCCCAACCACACGGCCATCCAGCCACTCATGGCGCCGATCACGAAAATACCCTCGATCCCGAGGTTGAGAACGCCAGAGCGTTCGCAGATCAACGCCCCCAGAACACCAAAGATCAGCGGCGTGGCAATCCGCAGCGACGCCGCCCAGAAGCTTTCGCTCACAAGAATGGTCAGAAGATCCATCATGTCCGCGCGCTCCCGGAATGGGTGCGAACGACCCGGTATCTGGCGATGAAGCCTCCGACAAGAACACACAACAGTGCGACCGACACCACGAGATCGGCAAGAAAGGACGACACACCCAACGCGCGGCTCATGGAATCCGCTCCAACGAAAACCGAAGCGATGAAAATGGCCGCAACCACCACGCCCGCAGGCGACAGCCCCGCCAGCATGGCGACCACGATACCGGTATACCCAAAGCCCGGAGACAGATCGGACGTCACATACCCTTTCAGACCGGCAACCTCGCTGACGCCGGCCAACCCGGCCAATCCGCCGGAAATGACCGCAACGCCAAACAGCGAGCGGTTCACGTTGATGCCGGCATGCCGGGCGGCGGCGGCATTCTCGCCGACAGCCCGAAGCTTGAACCCCCAAACCGAACGCGCCAGCATGAATTGCGCGATGGCCGCCAGCACCAGTGCCAGCAACAGCCCGGAATGAACCCGCATGCGATCCACCAGCGGCGGCAGCATGCCCTGATCCAGCACCGGTGCCGATTGCGGCCAGCCAAGCCCCATCGGGTCCTGCAATGGGCCTTCCAGCATCATCTGAAGAAAGATCAGAATGATGAAATTCAACAGCAGGGTCGTCACAACCTCATCTGCCCCGAAACGCACCTTCAGAAAGGTCGGCCCGGCCATGCCGACCGCTCCCGCAGCTGCGCCCAATACAATGATCAGCGGTACAAGAAAGACACCGGGAAGATCGACTGCCCCCGATCCGATGGCGACAGCCGCCATGGCGCCAAGGTAAAGCTGCCCCTCGGCCCCGATATTCCAGAGTTTTGCGCGAAAGGCGAGTGCCGCCGCCAAGCCGGTGAAAATCAAAGGCGTGGCGCGTGTCAGCACCTCGGAAATCGCAAAGACTGATCCAAAGACGCCCTTGATCATTTCCCCATAAGCGACGATCGGATTGGCGCCCGCAGCCATCAAGGGGATCGCCGCGAAAGCCAATGACACCGCCGCCGACAAGATCGGAATACCCACCGCATACAAGCGGGACGGGTTTTCCCGTGGCTCGATCCGTATCATGCCGTCTCTCCTGCCATCATCAGACCAATCCTTTCCCGGTCATGGCTGGCGGCAGTCACAAGGGTTCCGTCACGGATAACCATGATGCGATCCGCAAGGCCCAGAATTTCGTCCAGATCCTCAGATATCAGCACGACACCCGCACCGCGTTCGCGGGCCTCCAAAAGCCGTCGCCCGACTTCGGCCGCAGCCCCCATATCAAGGCCACGCGTCGGCTGATTGGCAAGGATCAGACGCGGTGCTCGATCAAAGACGCGCGCCAGGATCAGTTTCTGGATGTTGCCGCCGGACAGCAGGCGTGACGCGACATCGACCCCCGGACCGCGCACGTCATAGGCTTTGGACAGCTTCTCGGCATTTCCCCGAATTGTGTCCTTGCGCAAAAGACCACCAGATTGAATTTCGGGATCGTCCAGCCGTTCGATCACCAGATTTTCCGCCACCGTCATCGCCCCCACGATCCCTTCGTGATGGCGGTCTTCGGGAATGCGCCCGACGCCGGACCGTATCATGACGGCAGGGCTGGGTTTGGCAATCTCTTCCCCGTTCACGCGAATGGAGCCTTCTATTGGCCGGACAAGGCCCGAGATCACATTGGCCAGCGCGCCCTGACCGTTTCCCGAAATACCAGCAATGCCAAGGATTTCGTGCGCATGCACGGTCAGAGTCGCATTTTTCAACGTGTCGCGTTGCGAACGGCCCGCGACCGAAACGCCCTCGATCGACAGGACAGGCGCGCCGGGAGCCATCTGCACCCGGGCGACCTTCGGTGTATCGGCACCAACCATCATGCCCGCAATGGCCTTTTCGTCCGCCTCGGATGTGGCCATTTCCCCGACTTTCCGCCCATGTCGCAGGACCGCAATCCTGTCAGAAAAAGACAGCACTTCCCGCAGCTTGTGGCTGATGAAAATGACGGCCAGACCTTCCTTGGTCATCAGCTTGATATTTTCGAAAAGCGCATCCGCTTCCTGTGGGGTCAGCACGGCGGTGGGTTCGTCCAGAACCAGAATGCGCGCATCCCGATAGAGCGCCTTGAGTATCTCGACCCTTTGCCGCTCGCCCACGGAAAGGCGACCAACGGGCACATCCAAAGGCGCGCTGAGACCACTTTGCGTTATGATGTCTTCGATTTTCCGGCGCGCGGCTTGCCGGTTCCGGCGCAATCTGAGCAAGGGTTCCGACCCCAGCGTGATATTGTCCAGGGCGTTTATGTTTTCGGCCAGAGTGAAATGCTGATGCACCATGCCGACACCCGCCTCAAGCGCGGCCTGCGGGTGACCAAGCGGCAGAGCGCGCAGCGTTCCGCCGCTGTCTGCCACTTCAACCGTGCCCGCGTCCGGCAGGTAATGTCCGAACAGCATGTTCATCAGCGTGGTTTTGCCCGCGCCGTTTTCCCCCAGAAGCGCCAGCACCTCGCCGCGCTTCAAGGTCAGGCTGACATCATCGTTGGCCACTACCGGGCCGAACCGCTTGCACAGCCCGGCAAGCCTGAGAACCGTGGTCTCTGTCATTGGAAAACAAGGGCCGGCGGTTTCGCCGGCCCCCATGAAATCAGTTGTCGGAAACCGGGCGGGCATCGTTCACGTTGACACGGAACAGCCCGTCCAGGATCTCGGTTTCGCGCGCGTTCACGGCATCGATCACGTCTCCCGAGACCAGGTTTTCATCCAACACCAGCGAACCGCCGCCATAGGCCATAAAGCTGAACTGGCCATAATCAGCAGCTTCGAACGATCCGGCGGATACGTTGGCAATCGCTTTGTCAATGGTGGGCTCCATGTGCCAGAGCGCCGAGGCCATGATCGTCCCCGGATAATCCTGCGAGGTGTCGATCACGTTTCCGACCGCCTTGACCCCGCGTTCGACCGCAGCGTCCGACACGCCAAAGCGTTCGGCATACATGATGTCGGCCCCTGCATCCATCATCGCAAAAGCGCTTTCCTTGGCCTTGGGCGGGTCGTACCAGCTGTCTATGAAATTCACGATGAACTTGACGTCCGGGTTGGTTTCCCGCGCGCCTTCCATGAACGCATGCATCAATCGGTTCACTTCGGGAATGGCATAACCCCCGACCATACCGATGACATTGCTTTCCGTTGCGGAACCGGCAACCATGCCGGTCAGATAGGATGGTTCGTGAATCCAGTTGTCAAAGACAGAAAAGTTCGGAGCAACCGGACCAAAGGAAGACCCCATCAGGAACGCGGTGTCGGGATAGTCCTTCGCCACCTTCCGCGCGGCGCGTTCCAGACCAAAGACTTCACCAACGATCAGTTGCTGCCCCTGCTCGGCATACTCGCGCATGACCCTTTCATAATCCGTATTTGCGACGTTTTCCGAAAACACATATTCGATGTCCCCGCGTTCGGCCGCAGTGTTCAATGCCTTGTGTATGCGGCTGATCCACTGCTGTTCCACGGGAAGCGTATAGATTGCGGCCACCTTCACTTTGTCGGCGACTGCGGTTCCGGCGGTTAGGAGGGTCGAGGCGGCAACAAACGCTGCAAGCATCACCCTTCGAGTGACTTTACGTATTCTCATTTTCCTCTCCTGTTTTTTGATAAGCGTGCATTTTTTGACCAAATAATCAATTATTTTCGGTGGCGTGCCTCCACGAAAACGATGAGGACAGCGAAAACCCTTCGCCTCCTGCTGCCTGGCTATCCGATCCAACTGAGATTTTGCAGACCGCCTGAAAAGGCGGTCCGGCATTGTCGCGGCAGACAATTGGCCCACCTTCCCCGGCTTCAGGTCGGCACCCTTGCTTCAAGCCACCGGAAGAACAACGCGATGATGCCCGCAATGACCATGTAAACCGCCGCCAGCAACAAAAGCGGTTCATAGACGATGAACGTATCCGCCCGCACGCGCGAGGAAACCGCATAGATTTCGATCACGGTAATCGTGGCAACCAGCGGCGTCGCCTTGAGCTGCAGGATCGTTTCACCGCCCAGCGTCGGCAAGACGTTTCTGACCGCCAGCGGCAGCCAGATACGGCGGAACATGGTAAATCGAGGCATCCCAAAGGACTTGGCGGCCTCCAACTGACCCTTGCCGACCCCGGCGAAAGCGCCGCGCATGACCTCTCCCTCGTATCCGGCATAGGACAGGGTCAGCGCCAGAACCGCATAGGGCCAGGCCTGACGCAGATATGGCCACAGCTCGCTCCCCCTGATCCAGGGATACTGGGGAAACAGCGAGCCAAGCCCATAGTACAGCAGCCAGATTTGCAACAGCAGCGGCGTACCCCGGATAATCGTGCAAAAGATCCGTGCAGGCGCGGCCAGATACCACGGGCCAATGGCCTGCGCCAAACCCAGCGGCACCGCAAGCAAGAACCCCAGCACCGTCGTCACCACCAAAATCCAGATCGTGCGCCAAAGCCCCTCAAGCGCCAGCGGCATGTATTTCGGAATCCAATCCCACCGCAACGTCAGGGCGCACCACAGCACGAACAGCGCAAAAAGACCCATAAGAACCAAACGGTGCGGTTGCAGCAGCGCGCGCAGGTCGATCATTTTGCGCCGCCTTTCAGTGAGGGCTGACCACGCCGCGCCCATTTCTCAACCCAGCCGAACACCGCACCCGAACACAGGGTGATCGTCAGATACAGTGCCCCTGCCGCCATGAAAAAGGTGAAATAGGCGCGTGTGCTGCTGGCCGCCTGCCGTGTCTCCAGGGTAAGCTCGGAAAACCCGACAATCGCCAAAAGCGCGGTATCCTTGGTCGCAATAAGCCACAGGTTCGCCAACCCCGGCGTGGCAAAGGACATCATCGCCGGAATCGTCACGCGCCTCATGATCATGAATGCGGGCATGCCAAACGACCTGGCCGCCTCGATCTGTCCCGGCGGAACCGCCTTAATGGCCCCACGCAAAACCTCGGTGGAATATGCGCCCTGAACAATGCCCAGCACCCAGATACCGGCCAGCACGCCGCTGATCTCGACCCGGCCATAGCCCATCATCGCGGCCGCCTTGTTGATCAGGTCCGAACCGACGTAATAGAGGATCAGGATCAGAACCAGTTCCGGAACCGCCCGGATCACCGTCGTATAGATGGCGAGCAGATCCCGCAGGACCGGCCCGCCATATAGTTTTCCATAAGCCCCGAACAGTCCGATCACCAGACCCAGGCCATAGGCCCCGAAAGCGATCTGCAGCGAATTGGCGAGACCGCGCAACAGGTTCGCACCCCAGCCCGGCGGAGACAGCGACAACAGTTGCGCGCTCTCCGCCAGACCAAGCGATGCCAGGATCGTTTCCAAGACCGACCCTTAGTTGCTGTAGATACTGGTCGTGAAATAGTTCCCGGTGATCTTGTCATGAGTGCCGTCGGCCAGGATTGCCGCAATCCCCTTGTTCAAGGATTCGCGCAACGCGTCGTCGCCTTTGCGCACACCCGCACCAACACCCTTGCCGAGAATGCTCTCGTCATTGGCAACCGCACCCTTGATCTCACAGCACCCGCCCGCATCGGTTCCCACGAAATCCGCCATTGCGATGCTGTCAGCCTGGGTGGCATCGATACGACCTGCAACCAGATCCTGATTGGCCTCGTCCTGTGTCTGATAGACGCGCAGCTCGGAGTCCTTGAAATACTCCTGGGCATAGGCCTGGTGGATGGTCGACGCCTGAATCCCGACGATTTTCCCAGCCAAAGACTCCGGCGTCGGCTGAATGTCCAACGCCTTGTCCGCAACGATGACCGCCGGCGTGTTGTAATAGGGGTCGGAGAAATCGATGGTTTTCATCCGCTCTTCGGTGATCGACATCGAAGCCATGATGGCGTCGATCTGCTGGCCGGTCAGCGACGGGATGATGCCATCCCAGGCAACGGGCGTGATGACGCAATCAAGTTCAGCTGCCGTGCAGACGGCGTTGATCACGTCGATCTCCCACCCGACCCAGTTGCCAGAGGAATCCAGCGAGGCGAAGGGCGGATAAGGTTCCGCCGCAACGCCGATCTTGACCTGTTCGGCAGAAGCGGCCCCTGTTGCGACAGCAAGTGCCGCGGCGGCAAGCATAAGTCTGGTTTTCATTGTGGTCTCCCTGTTGTCAGGCCTGCGGCCCATTTTTTTCAGTCAATGCACTGATTTCAGAAACTGTTTCAGACGGTCCGATTTTGGGTTGCCGAACACCTCGGCAGGCGGTCCCTGCTCCTCGATGCGGCCCTGATAAAGATAGACCACATGATCGGCGACCTCGCGCGCGAACTTCATCTCGTGCGTC
Organism: Ruegeria sp. YKSE079; assembly: GCF_059612845.1. Taxonomy (NCBI): domain Bacteria; kingdom Pseudomonadati; phylum Pseudomonadota; class Alphaproteobacteria; order Rhodobacterales; family Roseobacteraceae; genus Ruegeria; species Ruegeria sp. YKSE079. Next base: position 81,465 of record NZ_JBXWRJ010000018.1, read on the forward strand.
ACCAAAAGCATCGTGCGGCCCTCGGCGGCCAGATCCCTGATCACCGTCAGCACTTCTCCGACCAGTTCGGGATCTAGCGCAGAGGTCGGCTCGTCGAACAACATCACGCTGGGATCGACGGCCAGCGCGCGGGCAATCGCGGCGCGTTGCTGCTGTCCGCCCGACAGGAACGAGGGGAAAACATCCGCCTTGTCGCCCAGGCCAACCCGCTCCAACAGCTCGTGCGCGCGTCGTGTCGCCTCGGCCCGCGGTACTTTCAAGACATGGACCGGCACTTCGATCACGTTTTCCAACAGTGTCCGGTGCGTCCAAAGATTGAATTGCTGAAACACCATCGCAAGCCGCGTCCGGATACGCTCGATCTGACGCCTGTTCGCCGGGCTGCCATCGGCGCGCATCTCGACGGTTTCGCCCCCGATGACGATTGTTCCCGATGACGGCGTTTCCAGAAAGTTGATACATCTCAGCATGGTCGACTTCCCCGACCCGCTGCCGCCGATAATGGCCACCACGTCGCCCTTGTTGGCGGTCAGGGAAACGCCTTTCAGAACCTCGAGACTGCCGAAAGATTTGTGCAAATCATCGACACGAATGGCCTCTTCCGAGGTCTCGGCAATCGCTGCCCTGTCAACGGCCAAGGTTTCTGGCATGGTACGGCTTCCCCGCTTTTCCGCTTGTAGTAAGCCGCAACACCAGTAATTATGCAAGCGTATAATTACGTCGGTCATCAAGACGGAACAGCGCATGCCCGAAGAACGCCGAAAGTTTACGCGTGAAACGCCCGAGCAACGCAAGATTGCGTTGATCGAGGCCGCGCTCGAACTTGTGGCGGAAAACGGCGTCAGGGGTGCGACGGTGCGCGAAATCGCGGAACGGGGCGATGTCACGCAAGGCCTGATCCGGCATTACTTTTCATCAAAGGATGACCTGATCGTTGCCGCCTACGGGCACCATATGGATCGGATGACGGATCTCACCTTCGCCCCGGCCGCCGAATTCAGCGGGTCCGCAACAGACCGTCTGGCGATATTCGTTCGCGCCGCGCTCAGCCCGCCTGTGGTCGACCCGCGTTCGATCGCCTTGTGGGCCAGCTTTCTCAACAAGGTGAAAAACGACGCGCAGATGAAGGCCACGCACGAACGCACCTATGACAAGTTCCGAAACCGCCTCGAAGATCTGATTTGTGCCGCGCTCAGGGAAAACGGTCGGAACGAAACGCCAAGGCGGCTGCACCACCTCGCGACGGCCTGCAACGCGGTCATCGACGGGCTGTGGATGGAGGGCGGCGCACTGCCCGACATTTTCGACACCGAGGAACTGGTCGGTATCGGCCTTGAATCGGTCGGCGCCATTATCGGGTTGAAGCTTGAACAATGAAAGTACGACAATGAAAACCGCTGCAATTACAACGCGTCTGGCAGGGCTCGGTGGCGCCAAATGGGACGTCCATCAAAAAGCCCGCGAGATGCGTGATCAGGGGCTGGATGTCATCGAAATGACCATCGGTGAACCGGATGTTCCGACGCCCACCGCATTGATCGATGCCGCAGACCGCGCCATGCGCCGCGGAAGAACCGGCTATTCCGATGGCCGCGGCGAGGCCGGACTGCGCCGGGCCTTGGCCGAAAGGTACAGCCAAACGCACGCCCGCCCTTTCAGCCCCGAGAACATCCTGTGCTTTCCGGGAACCCAGACCGCGCTTTTTGCCGTGCTGATGGGCGTCGCCGAACACGGGGACGAAGTTCTGGTCGGCGACCCGATGTATGCCACGTATGAGGCCGTGATCCGCGCCACGGGCGCGGACATGGTTGCCGTTCCGCTGCAAGCCGAAACCGGCTTTCGGATGCAGGCCAAAGACATCGCTGCGCGTATCACGCCGCGCACCCGCGCCATTCTGCTGACCACGCCCCACAATCCGACAGGCGCAATTCTGACCGCCTCCGACATCAGCGCCATAGGTGATCTGGCAAAAAAGCACGACCTGTGGCTGATTTCCGACGAAGTCTACCAGGACCTCGTCTTTCCGGGGCAGGCTTTTGTTTCGCCGCTGTCCTCGCCGGACCTGGCCGACCGGGTCATTGCCGTGTCATCGATATCCAAATCCCACGCCGCACCCGGGTTTCGCAGCGGCTGGTGCGTGGCGCCGGCGGCGTTCTGCGACGCGCTGCTGCCGGTCTCGGAAACCATTCTGTTCGGAAACCAGCCGTTCATTGCCGATATGACCGAACTGGCCGTCCGCGAAGGCTCAGCTGTCGCCTCCGGCATGCGCGAGCGGTTCGCAGCGCGCGCCGCCCTGCTGGCAGATCGTCTGAACCATGATACCAGCCTGATCGTTCATGAACCGCAGGCCGGAATGTTCGCGATGGTCAACGTGGCCGCGACCGGACTGGACGGGAAAACCTTTGCCCTTGACCTGCTGGACAAGGCAGGCGTTGCCGTGATGCCCGGCTCCTCTTTCGGCGCATCGCTCGACGGCTGGATCAGGGTTGCCCTGACCATCGATGACGACACATTCACCACGGCAATCGACCGCATGATCGCCTACGCCAAAAAACTGGGGCGCGACGCCGCATGACCCACGGAACACAGATGATGAACAACCCTTCCTTCGAATTCACCCATGCAATCACCCGCCGCCCGTCCGCAAGCGTCGTCAACGGTCTCAGGGCCGAAGACACCGGCACACCGGACCTCGCATCGATGCTGGCGGCACACGCCACCTATGTGACCGCCCTGAAAAGCACCGGCGCGACGGTGATCGAGCTGGAGCCACTGGATGCATTCCCCGACTCGGTGTTTGTCGAGGACACGGCCCTGTGCCTTCCGCAAGGCGCGGTCCTGATGCGTCCCGGCGCCCCCTCCCGTCTGGGGGAAGTTGCCGAAATGGCCCCTGCCCTGACCGAATGCTTTGACGACATCCACGAGATCAAAGGGCCCGGATTCATCGAAGGCGGCGACATTCTCGTAACCGGCCGCGAGATTCTGGTTGGCCGGTCCGCCCGCACCGACGAAGCCGGGGTTCGGGAACTGCGCGACATCGTGTCCGGCTGGGGGCACAGCCTGCGCGAAGTGTTTACGCCAAAAGGTGTCTTGCATTTCAAGACCGATTGCTCGCTGATGGATGCGGAAACCGTGCTTTCGACACGGCGGCTGGACGCATCGGGCTGTTTCGACGGGTACCGGGTTCTTCATACCGCCGACGGCGAAGAAGCCGCGGCCAATGCGATCCGTTTCAACAATCTGGTCCTCTTCCCCGCAGGCTTTCCCCGCACCGCCGAGATGCTGGACCGCCAAGGCTTTGAGGTGGTCGAGATCGACAACCGTGATTGCGCCCGGCTTGACGGCGGCATGTCCTGCCTGTCGCTGAGATTTTCGGCCAGACCCGGGTAACCACACCGGGCGCACCTCCCGGCACAAAAGGAACCGCCGCACCCTGCGTTCCACCGCTTGACGGACCACCGCCGATTGAATATCTCGAAATCACAGAGCGCGGGTATGGTGAAAAGGTATCACGCGAGCTTCCCAAGCTTAAGTTACGGGTTCGATTCCCGTTACCCGCTCCAAGGCTCCTTGATATTTCTCTCTACTTTCAACGCACTATCGCCCACTCTTAATACGGAGCCGCTGAGGCAATTAAGCTGACATGGAAAAACCGGCAACGTCTGGGTGTATTGCAGAGCCTGAGCCCCAGACATTTCCCAAAACCTGAAAACCGAAACGGCATCCATCTTGAACCTGTCAGCATGGCCTCACGTTCCGGGGCCTGTTCACTCTCATTCTACAGCTCGGACAATTGACGACTTTCCACCATGTCCTGGGCTTGCTTGAATGCCGTTTGCGGGACGTGATCATGTGAAAAATGCCAGAAATGTTTCCGTCTCATTCCATCGAGAACACATTCGGCCACTGCGTCCGGGCCCATAGAATCATGGATACGCCTTAGTGTTGCTTTGACACACCAGACATTCTTTAAGTTTCATCCGAGTTTTTCGTCACAGTGTCTTGGTTGAGAAAGGACGGAGAACTCTAAACCCGAGTGGTATAGGATTGCGTCCGAGCACAAGTTGGGTTTGTCTAACGTGAGAGGTCACTAACATGCGATCTGGTGTTTTAATGCCAGGCGCAGATTTCGAGGGATTAAGTCAATAGTGTTCCTTAGCCGATCTACAAATACAATGAAGCTTCAAAGTATCGTACGGGTTTTCGTTGCGTCTACAGCGATTAACCTTCTTCCCGCAATGGCTGGCTCATTTTCTTTTTCCAAGTCTGAATGCGAAATACTGGAGCGTCCAGATTTTCGAGCGGACTATGACTATATGCGGGCAACTGCTGAAGCTTGCATCAAAAGCGGCCGAGGTAACGAGTGTAGCTCCGATCCCGGGAAGTGGCAGGAAAACATTCGCGCTACGCTCTTTTTAGGAGAAATTCTGAACACCCCGATTCTGCAAGATATCGATGATACGTTGCAGGTGTTTGGTGAAGATTTTAGTGAAGCTACTGGTTTAGAACTGAACACTCAGTTGCCGTTTGACGCTTCGGGTAATCCCCAAGATTCGTTTGGCAACATGGTTGTTTTTTTTCTGGATGACCAAGTTGACCGTTACATTCGCCGAACGGGGGCATTTTACCCTCTAGAACGGTACGACGTAATGAGCAGTAAAACTGATTGGTGCTTTGCTAGGGTCTACTTCAAGAACAAAGACATCACACTTGCTCTCTTGGCTGTAGGGCCAGATGTGCCAAAAAAACGAATTCCAAGATGCGTTCTGGAGGAGGTTTTCAATTCGACAGGTCTTACAGGTGATCCGGAAGGTTATGGCTCAGTTTTTGATAAATATTCTCTAGATTACACAGGTGGTATCCCTAAGTTAAGTGAGGATTTGAAGTTGATGATGAAAATGCACTATCATTTTTTTGACTTTGACGCCCAGACAGTGTTCCAAAACCAATGTCAGGCGGCGTTGGAATAACTCAATGCCGCTGGGCGCTGTCAGTTCGTCGCAGCGTCCGGAATTTCGCAACCCATGGATGTTCGTCGCCGCGGCAACAAATCATCAACGTCACGATCCGGTGTTATGTGAAGCGATCTCTGGTTGAACCGCTCCCTACGGCATCTAGGTGTCCGTCGTCAGGGATTCCAGCCTCAATCGCTTCACCCACCATTTCCCTGAATGCACTGGTTTTCTCTGAAACCGGAGCAGGCCTGTGCGTGTAGTCCGGGCGTTCTCCGGCCAAAATATGAGAGCGTGTCGCACCGGGACACAGAACCGACGAAGTGACCTTCGAACCGGACGCCCGCAAATCTCTTTCCAAAGACTGCATCAGGCCGACAACGGCAAACTTTGATGTGTTATACGCCGCCAGAAACGGCACGCCATACAATCCCGACTCGGATGCAGTTGCAAGAATGTGGCCTTCGTTCTGGGCCTCGAACACTGGCAGGAAAACCTGTATCCCGTTAATAACACCCCACAAATTGACGGACAGAACCCACTCCCATTCCGCCATCGTCGTTTCTTGCACAGACGCGAACGGTCCCACACCAGCGTTGTTGCAAAGCAAATGAACAGCACCAAACGCGCGTATCGTCTCGTCTGCTGCACGCTGAACATCTTCCAGCTTTGAAACATCCGCGACGACGCAAATGGATTTGCCTGCAAGACCGGATGCGGTCTCTTCAAGGGCCGCACCGTTATGTCCGACCAGAACAAGGTTCATGCCGGCTTTTGACAAAGCCTGCACAAGACTGCGACCGATGCCGCGTCCGGCCCCTGTTACAACTGCTGTTTTTCCCACGGTTTCCATATTCACCGCTCCATCTGGTCACGGCCTGACAGCCACCGCGTGACACAGGCTGTCTACCGCAACAAAACATCTCCGAATTCATCGCGGAGCTTGCGTTTCAGAACCTTGCCGGTGGCATTCAGCGGCAAGGCATCGACAAACACCGCCTTGTCCGGAATCTGCCAACTGGCGATCTTGCCTTCGAAATAGGCCAAAAGCTCTTGCTCGGTCGGGTCTTCGCCTTCGGCTTTCACCGCGACCAACAGCGGGCGTTCGTCCCATTTCGGGTGTTTCACACCAACAACCGCCGCAGTGGCAAGCTTGGGATGGGCCACGGCGATATTTTCCAGCTCCACCGAACTGATCCATTCCCCGCCGGATTTGATGATGTCCTTCGACCGGTCGCGAATGGTCATGTACCCGTCTGCGTCGATTGTCGCCACATCTCCGGTGGCAAACCAGCCATCCTGCAGAATTTCCTGATCTTCCATGTGGAAATAGCTGTCCAGCACCCAGTGCCCGCGCACCATAAGGTCGCCCTGTGTCACACCGTCATGCGCAAGGTCATTGCCGTCATCATCGACGATCTTCAGATCGACCCCGAATGGCGGGCGCCCCTGGCTTTCGCGCAGCCGGTATTGTTCGTCGATCGGCAGATCCCGGTGCTTGGCCAGCGGTATGTTGGCGCTTCCCAGCGGGCTCATTTCGGTCATGCCCCAGGCGTGAACCGTATCCACCCCGTATTGGTCCCGGAATGTCGCAATCATCGACGGCGGGCAAGCCGACCCGCCAATGATGGTTCTTTTCAGGCTGCCCAGCCTGCTGCCCGATTTCGCGGCAGCGGCCAGCAATCCCTGCCAGATCGTCGGCACGCCCAGCGAGGTTGTCACCTCATATGTATCGATCAATTCGACAAGCGCCTCACCGGTCAGGTTCGGCCCCGGCAGAACCATGCGCGAACCGGACATCGCGCAGGCATAAGGCGACCCCCAGGCATTTACGTGGAACATCGGCACCACGGGCAGCACCGTGTCCATCGCCGAGTATCCGATCACATCCCGAGTGTTCGACGCAAAGCTGTGCAGCACGGTTGACCGATGGGAATACAAGACACCTTTCGGATGCCCGGTGGTTCCCGATGTATAACAAAGGCTTGACGCGGTGTTTTCATCAAAACTGGGCCATTCGAAACCGGCATCCCCGGTTTCGATGAACTCGTCATAAAACAAAAGCCCCGGTATCTGATCGGCGGCGTTCTGGTCGCGCGGCCCCATCAGTATGAAATGGCGCACTTCGGTCAGCTTGTCGTGCAGCGCCGCGATGAGCGGTACAAAGGTCGCATCAAAGAATACCACGCGGTCTTCGGCATGGTTGATGATGTACACCAGCTGCTCGGGGAACAGGCGGGGATTGATCGTGTGACAGACAAACCCTGCGCTGGACGCCGCGAAATAGGCCTCCAGATGGCGGCGATTGTTCCAGGCGATCGTGGCCACCCTGTCCTGCGGTTCCAGCCCAAGACGCGTCAGGGCCGACCCCAGACGATGGGCGTTGACAGCAACCTCACCCCAACTTGACTGCGTGACACCGCCCGTGGTCTCGACAGACCAGATCTCGGTCGTCCCGTGATATCGTTCCGCGTGATCGATCAAGGACGAGATCAGCAACGGCTGCGTCATCATCTGTCCAAGCATGCAAAATCCTCCCCTTCGGCAGGGCGGTATTCACTCCGCCCCTGCCTGACATCCCTGTCCCGTGGTCCCGGCAAGACACACCGGGGCACACGCCCTCCTGCGTGGAACAGTGCCAATCAATCGATGCCAAGACAACCGCTTAGATTGGATCAGCCAGCCCGGTCGCTCCCGCCGCCTCAGTCCCTCCGGTGCCGAAGTGCATAGGCAACCAGCGCCGCGGTCGAGCCATCCTTGCCATCGGCGGCAGCCTCACCATCGACGATCGGCCCCAGCGATGTGGCCAACTCCTTGCCCAACTCGACACCCCATTGATCAAAGGAGTTGATCCCGAGAATGATACCCTCGACAAAGACGCGGTGTTCATAAAGAGCGATGATCTGGCCCAGGACATAGGGTGTCAGCTTTGGATACATCAAAGTTGTCGAGGGGCGGTTGCCAGAAAAAACGCGATGCCGCGCCTGACGTTCCAGTTCCGCCCCGGTCAACCCCGTTTCCGCCATCCTCGACCGCGCCTCCTCCAGCGAACGACCACGCATCAATGCTTCGGATTGCGCCAGGCAGTTGGCCAGCAACAGCCTGTGATGATGTCTCAGTTCCGGTTCATGCCCCTCGGCCGCGACCATGAATTCGCAGGGGATCACGTCCGTGCCCTGATGGATCAACTGGTAAAACGCGTGCTGGCCGTTCGTACCCGGCTCTCCCCATACAATCGGCCCCGACGGGAACGGCAAGGCGGTACCGTCCATGGCGACGGACTTTCCGTTCGATTCCATCTCCAACTGCTGCAGATAGGCCGGCAGACGCAAAAGCCTCTGATCATAGGGCAGAACCGCACGGCTGGGGTGACCCAGAACCTGACGATGCCAAACGCCGGCCAGGGCCAGCATCACCGGCATGTTCTCGTGCCAGTCCGCCGATCGGAAATGCAGGTCCATCGCCTGGGCCCCGCGCAAAAAGGTGTCGAACGCCTGGGATCCGACGGCAATCAACACCGGAAGACCGATAGGCCCCCAGACCGAGTATCGCCCGCCAACCCAATCCGCGAAACCGAATACCTGCCCGGACGGAATGCCAAAGGCTCCGGTCCGATCCGCAGCGGAGGAAACGGCCGCAAACTGCAGGGCCGGATCGCCGCCGCCTTCCGTCATCCAGGCCCGTGCCGTACGGGCATTCGTCATGGTCTCGATGGTCGTAAAGGTCTTCGACGCCACGATCACCAATGTGCGCGCGGGATCCAACGGGCGCAGCGTATCCGCGATATGCGCGCCATCCACATTCGACACGAAATGCATCCTCGGCCCGTCATGATACACAGACAGGGCCGCCGTCGCCATGACCGGCCCAAGATCCGACCCGCCGATGCCGATGTTCACGACGTCGGTGAAACTGCCCCCCGCCCCTCGCAACGCGCCGCCACGTATCTTTTCGGCAAACACCCGCATGCGCTGCAGGGTTTCCAGAACATCCGGCATCACGTCCTGCCCATCCACCACGACCGGGCCGCCGTCGAGGTTGCGCAACGCCGTGTGCAAGACCGCGCGGCCTTCGGTTTCGTTGATGGCTGCCCCCGAAAACATCGCCTCGCGGCGCTCGGCCAGTCTTACCGTTTCACACAGCGCCAAAAGACGCTTTCGGACATCCTCGTTGATCTGTGTCTTGGAATAGTCGAACAACAGATCGCCGGCAGCGACGGAAAACCGTTCGGCACGGTTCGGATCGTGCTCGAACAGATCCAGGATTTTCCGGTCCCGCGAATGTGCGGCGACACCTTTCAATTCATCGAACATCACCGCTCTCACGCTGCCCAGTGAATGGTCGCACCGCGAAGCACCGCGGTAATCGGGGCGTCTTCGGGAGGAAGCGACATCGCCCGTTCCAGGGCCTCGCGTTTTTCCGCCCCATAGATGACCAGATGTTTGGACAACGCCCCGTCCAGGACCGGCCCGGTCAGCGTGATCCTGGTTTCGGGCTGGGTCTGCGGGCGCGCCACGGCCAGCACCGGCGCGTGGTCGCCCATCGCGTCCATCAGCCCCGGCATTCCCGGAAACAGAGAAGCCGTGTGCATGTCCTCGCCCATTCCCAACACCAGAACCGACAGCGGCAATTCCGGCGCAAGCATGGCCTCAATGTCGGTCAGTACATCCTCTGGCTCGGAACCCGGCACGTATAACGGCAAAAAGCGCGCCGACGACGCGCGGTTCACCAGCAGACGTTCCTTGATCAGCCGTGCGTTCGAGCGTTCGTGATCTTCGGGCACGCAGCGCTCGTCGGTTGGCAGAACATGCACCCTGTCCCACTCGATATCCGCCGCGCACAGACTGTCGAATATCGGCCCCGGCGTGGTACCTCCGGGTACGGCAAATGACGCCGTTTCTTCGTGAAACAATACTGCCTCAAGCTCACCGGCCAGCATGTTCGCCACATCCATCGCCAGCAAATCCCGATCCGCATATTCCTGAATTTTCATGGCTTGATCCCCTGCCAGCGACGACCGTCGCGTTTCATCAACAGTTCGGCGTCACCCGGCCCGATACTGCCACAATCATAGGGTTTGGGCACATCATTTCGCGCCTCCCATCCCGCGATGATCGGATCGGTCCAGGCCCAGGCGGCCTCGACCTCGTCACCGCGCATGAACAACGTCTGGTTGCCACGAACCACATCCATGATCAACCTTTCATAAGCATCGGGCGGATCCTGGTTTTCAGGCCCCAGCGCTTCGGCGAAACTCATGTCCAGCGGAACGTCCACCAGACGCATACCACCCTGCCCCGGCTCCTTGATCGTCACCTTCAGCGTAATGCCTTCGTTGGGTTGCAACCGGATCGACAGAACATTCGCGTGGCGTCCGGCCTCTTCGCCAAAGATTGAATGCGGCGCATCCTTGAACATCACGTTGATGACCGAAGACCGGGCCACCAACCGTTTGCCCGTGCGCAGATAAAAAGGCGTTCCCGCCCATCGCCAGTTGCTGATATGCGTGCGCAGCGCGACATAACTTTCCGTGCTGGAACGCGGATTTCCCACCACATCCCGATATCCGGTCAGCCCTTGTGCGGTCGCAAACTGCCCTCGCACTATGTGATGCGGCAAGACCGGATCAAGCGCGCGGATCACCTTGAGCTTTTCGTCCCGAACCGCGTCAGGATCGAACTTGGCGGGCGGCTCCATCGCGATCAGGCACAAAAGCTGCATCAGGTGGTTCTGCATCATGTCCCGCATCGCGCCGGCGCGGTCGTAATACTCTTCGCGCCCGTCCACACCGACCGTTTCAGCAACGGTGATCTGAATGTGATCCACGTATTGGCTGTTCCACAGCGGCTCGAACAGCATGTTGCCGAACCGCACCGCCATCAGGTTCTGAACCGTTTCCTTCCCCAGATAATGGTCGATCCGGTAAATCTGCCGTTCCTGGAAATGACCCGCCAATGTCCGGTTCAAATCCCGGGCACTGGCAAGGTCATGGCCGAACGGCTTCTCGACCACGATCCGCGTTTGGTCGGTGACCATGCCATGCGCCTCGATCCGCTCGGCCAGCGCACCGAACAGGCGCGGTCCGACCGAGAAATAAAAGGCCCGAACCCTGTCCGGCGACAGGCGCTGGGCAAGCTCCCTCCATCCTTCCGATCCCTGCGCCTCGATTCGCACATATCCGACACGTGCCAGGAATGCCTGCAGGGCCTGCCCGTCTTTCGCCCGCTCCCCGGCGTGGTCTTTCAGGAATCCTCCGACGAGTTCGCGATAGCCTTCATCGTCAAGATCGCTGCGCGCAGCCCCCAAAAGCAGCACATCATGCGGCCATTGCCCCGCACAAAAGCGCCGAAACAGCGCCGGAAGGATCTTGCGCCGGGCAAGATCGCCCGTACCGCCAAAAATTACGAGGTCGAACGGATCAACCGGAATAACGCGTGAAACCATAACTTGTCCTTAACGTCGATCTGGTTGCCTGTCCAATGTTAGCGCAATCATAACCCTGCTCTCTTCAAATCAAAACTCTGTCAGCACCTGATGGCCTACTTTAACTTTCTTCCCGCGTCAGGCTAGAACGAACCGACAAGTTCAACAGCCGGATGTGGGTATGAAAGACAACGTGTTGCACAAAGCAAACCTGGGCAAGTTCCAGGACAGATACGTGACAGCCGACGGACAAACCCGCGCGTCCGTCCGCCTGAGCGACCCCCGGACCCTGTGGTTCAATACCGGAACCCTGTGCAACATCGAATGCGCCAATTGTTACATCGACAGCAGCCCCACCAACGACGCGCTGGTCTATATCACCGCCGCAGAAGTGCGCGAGTACCTCGACCAGATTGCAGCCCGCAACTGGCCGATCCGCGAAATCGGCTTCACCGGCGGCGAACCATTCATGAATCCGCAAATCATCGACATGGCCCGCGCTTCGCTGGAGCGGGGATTCGAGGTCTTGATTCTGACAAACGCCATGCAGCCGATGATGCGCCCGAAAATGCGCCACGGGCTGATCGGCCTCAAACAGGATTTCGGAGACCGCCTGACATTGCGCATCTCGCTTGATCACCCCCGACCGGAACTGCACGACACCGAACGCGGCACAGGCAGTTTTGACAGAACACTCGAAGGCATGAAATGGCTTCGTGACAACGGGATTCGGATGACCATCGCGGGCCGCACCGTCTGGGGCGAGACAGACGCCGAAAGCCGCCAGGGCTATGCTTCTTTCTTCAAGGAACACGGTATCGACATCGACGCCAACGACCCCGGCCAGACCGTGCTGTTTCCCGAAATGGATGAAACCGTCGAAGTGCCCGAAATCACAACAGCCTGCTGGGGCATTCTGAACAAGGCGCCAACCGACGTGATGTGCGCAACCTCGCGCATGGTGGTCAAACGCAAAGGGGCGTCGAAACCGGCTGTTCTGGCCTGCACCCTTCTGCCTTATTCGCCGGAATTCGAATTGGGCTCCACGCTGGAAGACGCCGAGGCGGACGTACATCTGAACCACCCCCATTGCGCCAAGTTCTGCGTTCTGGGCGGGGCCAGCTGCTCGGCCTGACCCCTAGTTCAGTTCCGGCGATTTCCAGTATTTCGTGCCGGACGCGCTCGCCGCGACGCGCCACCCCTTCTTGCTGAGCACGAAAAACGTCCGGCCATCGACGAATCTGGCCGCTTCCTGAGTGGTGTCGTCGCCGAACATCGCCCCGGTTTCCGCTGTCGCGTCGTATCCCTCGGTCACGAACTTGTCGAAATCCGCCTGCGTTTCGAACAGGATGACGAACTGGGTCTTGAAACCACCGATCCCCAACGAAGCACCAACACCGCCGGTTCCCATGTTCATATACGTCCGCCGGGCATCAAGCCTGGACACCGCAACGCCGCGCCCGTAACCGGCAGATACCGGGAACACGGTCACTTTGCGCGTGTCGAACGCCGCATATCCCTCGCTGATCTCGAACAACTGGGCCGCATCTGCATTCTCGGTCAGGAGCCTTGCCAGAATGTCGTCCGCCATCGCGTCGAGCTTCGCGCGCGTCTCCTCCGGCGTGGCTTCGTTCGTGACCAGTTCGGCGGTCGAGTCGACCGTGTCACCGACGGCCTCCGCTCCCTTTTCCAGCGCTTTTCCGGCCTTTTTGGCCCCGCGCCCCACGGCATCCGCTGTATTCTCTGCCCCCTTCTTGACCTTGTCCAGAAACCCGTCGGCCATCACAGGACTGCTCAAAGCAGTCAAAACACCCAAAGTGATAACAAGTCTGAGCATGAATTCCCCCGTGATTCGACCAACAGTTCCCCGACAATACCCAACCCGGTTTCAAATTGGCGTTCTTTCGATGCCCGGAAAGAAATCGCAAAGCTGGATCAGGCAGCCGCCGGCCCGGCGCGTGGCCTGCGCCCACGAATTGCTGCGGCGAACCCTGTCTTGGCCGGGGCCGGTGCAAAATCACCGCATTGGCAGGCGCTGCTTGGCATTCGGCATGCCCAGCACTTTCTTGTGCGCCTTGATCCAGTCGCTCAACTGCTTTTCAAATCCTGCAACGCTCTTTTCCATGTAACGCTCGATCAACGAGTTCGATTTTGCCACCTTGCAGTTCTTCAGGTCCTTGGACCGCAGCTGCGCCGCCACGCGCGCGCTCTTTTCTGCCGTCTTCATGACCAGCTGCAGCTGATTCCGCATTTTCGCTTCGGCCTGCAAATAGGCCTGTTCAGCCTTGCGCATGTCCTCGACCAGTTTGATCAGCCTGTCGTTTTCCTTTTTGAACTTGTCATGCTGCCTCAACAAACCATCCCCAACCTGAACCCAGGCAGTCCGGCATTTCTCGTCAATCCTGATCTGCGGCGTATGCCATAATGCATCCATCGAGTTTCCCCCCTCGAACTGGTTTCCGATCCCAAACGGCGGGCATTATGCACCGGTTGCGAAAATTGGCCAAATACACCCCTTCGCCGCGATCTGCTGAATGAACACTCAACCGCCTTGCCCCCTGCGACCCGGATACTCCAACACGCCTGGCCGCATGAGAGGTGGACAGATACACAGGATTGCATTATTTGAACACCTGTTCATATCCGGGGAGAGGAACCAGAAATGCAGCTCAGCACCACCGCCGTCATCGTCACCGGAGGGGCCTCGGGCCTTGGCGAGGCCACCGCCCGCTATTTCGCCACAAACGGCGCGCAGGTCACCATCTTTGACCGCGATGTCGAGCGCGGTCAAAATGTCGCCGCCGAGATCGGCGGGCATTTCGCCGAAACCGATGTAACCAGTGAAACGTCGGTCGCCGCCGCCATCGCCAATGCCGTCGACAAGATGGGGCGGATCACCGCCGCCGTGAACTGCGCCGGGATCGGCACCGTCGGCAAGACGCTGGGCAAGGACGGCCCGCTGCCGCTCAAGACCTTCGACATGACGATCGATATCAACCTGATCGGCAGCTTCAACGTCGCCCGCCTCGCCGCCGCCGAAATGGCAAAGAATGAACCGGATGAAAACGGCGAGCGCGGCGTGATCATCAATACCGCCTCCATCGCCGCCTTTGACGGACAGAAAGGCCAGGTCTCCTACTCCGCCTCCAAGGGCGGCATCGTCGGCATGACCCTGCCGATGGCCCGCGACCTTGCCCGTGACAGCATCCGCGTCATGGCCATCGCGCCCGGCATCTTTCTGACCCCGATGCTGCTGGGCCTGCCGCAAGAGGCGCAGGATCAGCTTGCCGCCGAGGTCACCTGCCCGCCGCGTCTGGGCCGCCCCGAAGAGTTTGGCCGCATGGCCGGCTTCATCGTCGAGATGGGCTATCTCAATGGCGAGGTCATTCGCCTCGACGGCGCGTTGCGGATGCGCTGAACGGTTCTGACGAAACGGCCCGGAGCTATGCTCCGGGCCGGTTTTCATATGTACATTTTGGACAACCGGGGTCTGAAACCCGGTACAATTCGCACAATCCGGCTCAACCGGCCTCGGCCTTCTCTTCCAGCATCAGCCATTCCTCCTCGGCTGCGGCCAGCTTTGCCTGCCGCTCGACCAGCGCCTCGGTGGCCTTCTGAAACTTGACCGGCTCACGGGTGTACAATTCCGGATCCGACATGAACTCCTGCAACTTTCCGATCTCGGCTTCCAGCCGTTCGATCTCCTTTGGCAGCTTTTCAAGCCGGTGTTTTTCCGAGAATGTCAGGCCCTCTTTCGGCTTGACTTCCAACTTTATCTTTGGCGTTGATGCCTTTGTTTTTTCTTCTTTTTTTACAGTTTCATCACTGCGCTGCGCGATATAATCCGACCAACCTCCGGCATAGACGACGGCACGCCCGTTGCCCTCCATCGCGATCGTGGTGGTGGCTACCCGATCCAGAAAATCCCGGTCGTGGCTGACCAGAAGGACGGTACCGTCATAGTCGTCCAACAACTCCTGCAACAGATCCAGCGTTTCCACATCCAGATCGTTCGTCGGCTCGTCCAGCACCAGCAAATTCGACGGCTTCGCCATCAGTTTCGCCAGCAGCAACCGCGCTTTTTCCCCACCCGACAACGACTTGACAGCCGCCCTTGCCTGTCGTTCGTCAAACAGAAATTCTTTAAGATAACCAACGACATGCTTGGGAATGCCGCGCACCATGACCTGGTCTGCCTTGCCCGAAACACGCATCTCCGGATTGCCTGTCAAACTGTCCCAAAGGCTCATCTCGGGATCAAGTTGCGCCCGGGTCTGATCGAATACCGCCACTTCCAGATTGGTGCCTGTTACTACCGTTCCGTCGTCCGGCTCAACTGTCCCCAGCAACATATTGAGAACAGTTGTTTTTCCAACACCATTCGGTCCGACAAACGCGACCCGGTCACCGCGCTGGACCAGCAAATCAAAGTTGCGGACGATCTGCTTGCCGTCGAAGCTTTTGCTCACGCCCTTGGCGTCAATCACCTTGCGACCGGATTTCGGACCTGATTCCAAAGACATAGCCGCAGACCCCTGCCGCTTGATCTGCGCCGCACGTTCGGCTCTCAGCGCCTGCAGCGCCCGCACCCGTCCCTGATTTCGCTTGCGCCGCGCACTGATGCCTTCGACCGCCCAGCGGGCCTCGGACTTGATCAGCCGATCCAGCTTGTGGCGCGCGGTGTCCTCTTCTTCCCAAACTTGATCGCGCCAGGCCTCAAAAGCCTCGAAACCCCTCTCTTGCCTGCGAACCATTCCTCTGTCTATCCAAAGGGTTGCGCGCGTCAGCTCACGCAAGAATGCGCGGTCGTGCGAGATCAGGACATAGGCCGCACGAGTGGCCTTCAACTCATTTTCCAGCCATCGGATCGCCTCGATATCCAGATGGTTCGTCGGCTCATCCAACAGCATCAGATCGGGGGCTTCGGCCATCAGCTTGGCCAGCGCGGCCCGTCGCCGCTCACCGCCCGAAGCGGTGTTTACCGCACGGGCGGGATCGAATTTCAACCCTTCCCCAGCGCGCTCCACCTTGTACAACTCGCCGGGCTCCAACCCGCTCGATGCATAATCCCCCAGCGTCGCAAAACCCGACATATCCGGATCCTGCTCCATGTAACCAACTGATTTACCTGGAGGAATAACTATATCGCCTGCATCCGGCTCCACCAGTCCAGCCATCACTTTCATCAGGGTCGACTTGCCCGATCCGTTTCTCCCCACCAAAGCGACCCTGTCGCCCGGCTGGATTACCAGATCGAGATCGGAAAAAACCGGATCACCCCCGAAAGTCAGGGAAATGCCGGACATCTGCAACAAAGGAATTCTCGCCATTCCCGCCAGCTAAACCGGAGCGCTCACCGCGTCAACGGCCTGTGCTTCTTCCTGTTCCAAATACCCGGCGACTGAACGCAACAAGCGCTTGCGCGACGCAGGGATCGCGCCGATTTCAAGCCCGGTAAAGACATGCAGCGTGTTCATGTACCGATCCACAACCGCGTGATCGCCAACCCAACCGCCCATCGCCAGATATGTCCTGAGCATTGGCGGCATCCTCAACATCGCCTGCTTCACATCCGGCCGCCTCCTCAGCCGCGCGGCAAACCGGAATACATCCGGCGACTTGACGCGCGGTAGCCAGCGTTTCGGGCCGAGGTGTCTGTCCTTCAACATGGCAAACGCATCCAGGTATTGCCTGGTTTCAGTGCCAGCAAACGAAGAGCACCCAAACAGCATTTCCACATTGTACCGGTCCACGAAAACCGCCATCGCCCCCCATGCGACCCGCAGAATATCAGGGTCATTCCAATCGGGGTGTACACAGAACCGTCCCATTTCAACCATACGTCCGGTGAAATCGTACAACCCCGAAAGGTCATAATATTGTGCGGAATAACTGCGATGAATGTCACGTCCGCAGTCAAGCGTCAGCATCCTGAAGCAACACACGATACGCCCGTTCGCGCGCATGTCCTCAATCAGGACATGTGTACAGCGTTGATCGAATTCGTCCTGATCCAGCACTTTTGCTTTGAACGCAAGACTACGCAATGCCTGTGCGTCAGCGACATCCCCAGCCGAAGAGGCACATCGCGCCCTATAACGTCCTTTGTCCACCAAAACCGTTTCTGCCAAGGTTGACTTCCCCGCAGCGCCGCCCGGATCACGTAAGCACATTCGCTGCGTCACGCAAGCGGCGACAAGGGCAAATCGGCATAACAATAGGCCATTATCAGTTCAACGCGTTTGCCGGGTTGAAGCTTCCGATGCTGCCCAACAACTGACGCAGGAAGGTCTTGTCCTCCACGCTGGAACTGGTCACTCGACGCTCGAGCGGCACGACGATCCCATCTTCCAGCGTATAGCGCTCGATATTGCGTAGCACGCCACGCTGGTCAAAGGTGATGGCTACCAGTTCCCGCGACACAACCTCGGGCTGTTTCGGGCCATAATGACGGAACCGGGACACGACATAATAATACCCAGAATCCTTCAACACCCCGGATGCCCCCGGTGCGCCGACCGCTTCGATCACGCTATCGCGGGTATCAACCCCAACTTTCAGTTCAGCCAGTTCGGCCTGGCTCGGAGCATAACCGTGCTTCTTGTATATCGGCGTACAGGCCGTGGCGACAGCCAGACAGGTCCCGAATGCGATCACCCGGATTGCCGGTGTCAGCAGATCATTAAACTTTACCATCCAGAACCTCTTGCCTTGGCGCCACGCGGCTTCTATCCGATTACAGAAACCAACGCGCCGGTTCAACACACGAAAGATCCCGGATGAGAGACCAGACACCCCTTCGGGTCGCCGACCTTGCCCAAAACACGCCAACGGAGTTCCACCTGCGTCCCGACGCATCTGAACTGGAGCGCATCAGAGATGAAATGGACCTGTTGGGCTTGCGTAAACTGAGCTTTACAGGAGAGCTTCGGTCACGAGGAAAACGCGATTGGGTTCTTTCGGCAAAGCTGGGCGCAACCGTGGTCCAGCCTTGCGTGATCTCTCTGGAACCTGTCACCACCCGCATCGATTCCGATGTGCGCCGCGTGTTTCTGGCCGATTGGCAGGAACCAGACGAAGCCGAGGCCGAAATGCCCGAAGATGACGAGACCGAGGCACTGGAAGCATTCATCGATCTCGACACTGTGATGATCGAAGCGCTGTCTTTGGCCTTGCCACAATATCCTCGCAAGGACGGTGCCGATCTGGGTGAAGCAGTATATACGGAACCGGGAAAACAAGCCATGACAGACGAGGACGTAAAGCCGTTTGCGGGTTTGGCCGAATTGCGCAAGACGCTAAAAAAAGACAAGTGACATGAGGCCCGAGACCTGTCATAGCAGGCGCTCAGAAAAACCACTTGAACATGACGAGAATCGCAGTATTTTCGCGCGCTCATCGGATTTTGGGTTGGACATCGTGAGGGCAGTGCCCTAAACGCGCGTCACGCCACGAGAAAACGAAGAATGTAACCCGGCCGGCGGCAGATCCGCAGGCCCCAGTCAGACAAAGGTTGAGACAATGGCTGTCCAACAGAACAAAGTTTCCAAGTCGCGCCGCAACAACCGCCGCGCGCACGACGCTCTGGTTGCTGCCAACCCGAACGAGTGTCCGAACTGTGGCGAGCTGAAGCGCCCGCACCATGTGTGCGCGTCCTGCGGTCACTATGACGACCGCGAAGTCGTCGCTCAGGCCGACGAAATCGACCTGGACGAAGACGCGGCCTAAGCCCGTTCGAGTGCAGGCCACCACATGACGGCTCAGCCAGATCAGACCGGTTTCAGGAACGGACAGATCATAATCTCGGTTGACGCCATGGGCGGGGACGCGGGTCCTTCGGTCGTTGTGGCGGGCATCTCGATTTCGGCCAAGAAGAATCCGGAAATCGGATTCATCCTGCACGGCCCGGAAGA
>NZ_JBXWRJ010000019.1:0-95115 GCF_059612845.1 Ruegeria sp. YKSE079
TACGGCCTCGGTGTCGAGATTGGCGGCGCTGGCGCATTTCATCTGCATGATAGTTGGCGCCTGATTGCCGCCCCAGAATTCCAGCTTGTCACCCGAGAACAGGGCGGTTGCCGTCATCGGCTCCATCGTTGCATGAGCCAGATAGGGCACGGTATATTCTGCGGTGAATTCGGTGGCGCCCTCGGACATCACGCTGACGTCGCCATCGTCGCGCATGGTCGAGTTGGGGTTCTCGTCGAAGGCCTTGGAGATATTGGCAAAAATCTCTTCGGTTTCATTGGGATAGGGCGCGTCTTCCCATTCAACTGCAATCGCTTCGACGGCCTGAATGGCCAGCCATGTGTTGTTGGCGATCACCGCGACGCCGGTGCCCAAATTCACGATTTTCTCGACGCCCGGCATGGACTTGGCGAGGCTGTCGTCGAAGTCCTTCATACTGCCGCCGAGTTTCGGATTCATGCGCACGCTGGCGAATTTCATCCCCGGCAAACGCACATCAATGCCAAATTGCGCGGTGCCGGTGGCCTTTTCAACCATATCCAGACGCGACAGGGATTTTCCCAGATAGCGCCATTGGGACGGATCGCGTAGCGCGGTTTCGATCGGCTCAAGCCGAGCGGCATCCATCGCCAGTTCGGAATAGCTCAGCTTGGTGCCGTCCGGTGCGATGACGTGTCCGCTTTCGGTTTTGAGTTGGCTGCGTTCCGCGCCAAGCCGGTCTGCTGCGGCCTGTTTCAGTGTCTCCCGGGCCGACGCGCCAGCCTCTCGCATACGCTCGAACCCGTCTTTCATCGACGTTGAACCACCCGTCACCTGCAAGCTCAACACTTTGCCGACGACGCCAAGCGCCTCGCCCAGGCTGTGCTGGAAGTTCGACACGTCATATCCCTTGTTGGGCAGACCTTCACCAATCATCGCCGAGTTGTAGTAAGCGGCGGCGGCGGGGCCGTGCAACACGGTCACCTGATCAAGATCGACATCCAGTTCTTCTGCGATCAGTGCGGCCCATGTGGTCTTGACGCCTTGTCCCATTTCGGCACGTGGGGCGAACAGGGTAACGCCGTTCTGGTCGATCAGCACAAAGGGGTTCAGAGCAGCTTGCCCATCTTTGGGTTTCAGCGGGTTCGGGGCTGGTCGGTTAACGTAGTAGGCGCCAAATGCAACGCCACCGACAATGGCTGTGGAACCGATGAGGAAGGTGCGGCGCAGGATTTTTCCGATGCTTGCCATCTCTTACGCTTCTTTCAGTTTTGCTGCCGCGTCATGGATTGCAGCGCGAATTCGCGGATAGGTTCCGCAGCGGCACAGATTGCCTTGCATGGCTTCGTCAATCTCGGCATCCGAGGGGGCGGGGATTGCCGCCAAAAGTGATGCGGCCTGCATGATCTGCCCTGACTGGCAATAACCACATTGCGCCACCTGGTGATCGACCCATGACTGTTGGATGGCGGTCATCGCATCAGGTGTGCCCAGACCTTCGATCGTAGTCACTTCGCCCCAAACATCCGAGAGAGGCACCTGACAGGAGCGTACGGCCTCGCCATCGATGTGGACGGTACAGGCACCGCAAGCAGCGACACCGCACCCGAATTTGGTGCCAGTCAGACCGAGTTCATCGCGGAGCACCCACAACAGAGGGACTTCGTCGGGCAGGTCGACCTGATGGGTTTGGCCGTTGATGATGAGGGAAGTTGCCATGTCGGATCTCGCTATTGCTCTTGCTCCGGTTCCTGACAAAATGGGCTAATAATGTCATGGTGTCAATTGACAAAATTTGCAAAAACTGTCACAGGTCAATCTATGAAAGACGCAGACATTGATCCCCGGCAAAAGGCGATACTCGAATCAGCCTGGCAGGCGTTTGCGACCTATGGGTTTCGCAAGACGTCGATGGATGACATAGCACGCGGCGCCAGGATTTCCCGTCCTGCGGTCTATTTGTATTACAAGAACAAGGAAGCGATCTTTCGCAGTCTGGTTGAGCTTCACTATGCCAGCAAGACCGCCGCTGTGAGGGAAGCCCTGAATGGAAGCAGGTCGGTCGCGGAAACTATGGCGGCCGCCATGGCCGCCCACGGCGAAGGAATGGAAGCGCTTTTAAACTCTCCGCACGGTCTTGAGTTGCTGGATGCAGGAACATCGACCGCGCCCGATATCGTGCAAGAAGGTGAGGCACGATTGAGCGCCCTTTATGCCAACTGGCTGCAGCGAATGGCTGAGGCGGGAGTCGTGCATTTGAACGCCGACGCCTCTGACGTCGCTGCGACGATCACGTCAGCACTGAAAGGGATCAAGTCAACGGCGCCGGATTATCGCGTCTTTGTTGCGCGCGTCGACCAACTGGCGGGCTTGATTGGGGCGGGGCTGGAAGTCAGGTAACGCGCTGGCGAAGCTTGTATTCCGCGATGTCCCACAATTTGTTCTGCATCACATCGGCAAGAATGTCGGCGGCGCGCGTCACGTCTTGTTCGTCAATATAAAGCGGGGTGAAGCCGAACCGCATGATGTCGGGGGCGCGGAAATCACCGATCACTCCGCGCGCGATCAGGGCCTGCATGGCCGCGTATCCGTCGGAAAAGCGAAACGACACCTGACTGCCGCGTTGGCTCGGGTCGCGCGGACTGGCCAGCGTCAACTCGGGGCAGGTGGCTTCGACTTTTCGAATGAAGAGCTCGGTCAACTCTACTGATTTTGCACGCACATCCGCGATATCGGCCATGTCCCACACGTCCATTGCGGCCGAAAGGGCCGTCATCTGGATGACCGGCGGAGTGCCGACACGCATCCGTTCGATTCCGGTTCCAGGGCGGTAGTCGAGATCGAAGGCAAATGGTGCCTCGTGCCCCAGCCACCCCGACAGAGCCGGGCGTACCCTGCCAACCAGACGTGGTGCAACGTAGATGAAAGCAGGAGCGCCAGGACCACCGTTGAGGTATTTGTACGTGCACCCCACTGCGAAATCGGCGTTGCATCCGACAAGATCGACCGGAATGGCCCCGGCGGAATGGGCAAGATCCCAGACAGTGACAACTCCATTGGCGTGAGCCAGTTCGGTCAGCGCTTTCATGTCGTGCATGCGACCGGTACGATAATCCACTTCGGTCAGCATCAGCACCGCGACCTCTTCGGTGATGTGATCCGCGATAGCCTCGGGGTCCACCACTCGCAACTCGTAGTCAGCCCCAAGTGACCGCAAAAGACCGTCGACCATATAAAGGTCGGTCGGGAAATTCCCGTTATCCGACAAGACGACCTTGCGGCCGGGGTTGAACTCCAACGCCGAGGCGACCGCCTGATAAACCTTGATCGACAGGGTGTCTCCGACGACCGTGCAGCCGGGTTCAGCCCCGATCAGTCTGCCGATCCGGTCGCCCAACCCGGTCGGCAAGCCCATCCAGTCCGCCTTGTTCCATCCGGTTATCAGCATGTCGCCCCATTCGTCGGACATCATGCTCTGAACCCGTACCTTTGCTGCTTTTGGCACCGGGCCCAGCGAGTTGCCATCAAGATACAGGATGCCTTCGGGCAGATCGAACATCGCCTTGGTCGCGGCAAAATCGGTCATTGTGGTCTCGCGAATTGTTTTAAGCTTGAAGTATGTGTTGGATATAGCTTCTGTCGGGATTTGTCCAGCAAGCCCGCTTAAACTTGCCCACCGGCTATCTGGATGCACTGCCCATTGATGCTTTCCGAGCCCGGCCGCACCAGCCACAAGGCTGCAGCAGCAACTTCGTCGGGTGCAATCAGCCGCTTGTGGCGGTTCTGGTCAACCATGACCTTCAGTGCATCGTCCTCGCTGATTCCGGTGCGTTGCGAAATGGACGCCTTGTTGCGCTCCACGATAGGCGTTTCGACATAGCCGGGACACAGTGCGTTGAAGGTAAAGGGCGTTCCCATGAATTCCTCGGAAAAGCTGCGAGTCAAGCCGATCAGCCCGTGTTTCGATGCGGCATAAGCTCCAATTCCCGGCGCTCCGCGAAGCCCGGCAATGGACGCTATCGTAATGACCCGACCCCAGTCAGTTTCCACCATGGAGTGCAGGCTTTCACGAATCGTCAGGAAAGCACCATCGAGATTGGTTGCCATGATGTCCCGCCAGAACGCCATATCCGTCTTTTGCAACTTCTTGCCGACGGCAATACCTGCGTTGGCGACACATATCTGGATCGGGCCGCGTGCATCGACGGACTGGTTGACACATCTCACGACATCTTCCTCGTCCCGGACATCCATTGCAGATCCGAAAATGCGATCATTGGCGACCTGATCCAGCACTTCTTGGCGACGTCCCGTAATTGTCACCGCTGCGCCTTCGCTGGCCAGCGCCCGGGCGATGGCCAATCCGATTCCGGTACCACCGCCGGTGACAAGCGCATGTTTTCCGTTAAGCGTCACGTGCAATCCTCCCTATTGCCACAAAGCCTATCGCGAGTTTTGCCTGTGACAAGACGCGCCGTCCCGTCACTTGAATTATTATGCATGAATGCGAATGTGAATCTGTAGTGCGGAGGGCAGATGTTTCAGAAATCCATGACCTATACTTATGTCGCCGCGTTGGCGGCATCTTCAGTATCCGCGAGCGAGGACATCGCGGACCAATATCCGCAATCCGAGCTGTATTCCAAGCCGGTCGAGGTCATCCCGCATGTTTTTTCCGCCATCGGGGCAACTGCACCGCCGACCTACGAGAATGCCGGTCACAACAATAACCTGTCCTTTGTCGTGACGGATGAAGGGGTTGTCGTCGTCAACTCGGGTGCGTCAAGCCGTCTGGCGGCGGCCTTGCATCAGGAAATCAAGGCGATAACCGATCAACCCGTGGTTCTGGTCATCAATGAAAACGGGCAGGGCCATGCGATGCTGGGTAATGGGTATTGGCGTGATCAAGGGGTCGATATCCTGGCGCATGTCGATGCCGTGACCGAGACCACTGAAAACGGCGATTTCATCCTGCAGGGAATGGAGCGATACAACAAGGATCGCGCTGAAGGCACCCGGGTTGAGCATGCAAACCTTACCTTTGAAGATGAATATGCGCTTTCTCTAGGTGGAGTGGAGATCAAGGTTCTTCATCTCGGGCCTGCCCACGACCCCGGTGACAGTCAGGTCTGGATTCCGCAATGGGGTATCATGATCACTGGCGACATCGCGTTTCATGAGCGGATGCTGCCGATATTCGAACATACCTGTACAAGTTGTTGGATAGAGACTTGGGAAACCAAGCTGGAACCCATCGCTCCGACTTACGTCATTCCAGGACACGGGCACCCCACGAACTTCGCTCAGGTTCGGCGGTACACAGTCGAATATCTCAAGGATTTGCGCGAAAAAATCGGTGTGCACATTGATGAGGGCGGCGATCTGGCCAGCGCATATTACGTAGACCAGTCGCGCTGGGAAGCTTTGGATACCTTCGAGGAGTTGGCGACCAAGAATGCAGGGCGCGTCTTCGAAGAAATGGAGTGGGAATAAGCCCTGCAATCAGCGTGATTTCCGGGCCATCGTGCCCGTGTTTTCGTCGCTGCGGCATATACGTTCTTTTTGGCGTTTTTCGACCGACAAGCTTTGCTAAAGCGATGGGAACGGTTTACGACATATTTCGAAGGAAAACCGACCCAACAACTTTGTCGCGAGCAAGGAATTCAAATGCGCCGAATCGACGTGCCACCCGTCTGGCTGTTAGGCTTTGCTGCCCTGGCGTGGATCCAGTCTCGGCATATGACCTTGGGGCTATCGCTGGACAGTGGGTTTACTGACCTGATCAGTGGCCTGTTGATTGGCGGCGGCGTGTTGCTGATCGTGTTCGCGGCCATGGAGTTCCGTCGCCACCGCACCACGATCATCCCACACGAGACGCCCACGGCGATGGTGCAGACCGGCATCTATCGGCGCAGCCGCAATCCGATCTATCTGGGGGATGTGTTGATCTTGACCGGGTTGATCCTGCGGTTTGACGCGGTTTTGTCGCTGGCGCTGGTTCCGGTTTTCTTCTGGCTTCTCGAACGACACTTCATTCTGCCGGAAGAGGACAGGTTGCGCCGAACTTTCCGAATGGATTTTGCTCGGTATGAACGAAAAACCGGCAGGTGGATCGGATGGGAGTGAACATTTGACATCACGTCAATAATGCTGCACTTGCGAAATAATGTTGCGCAAGATACATCTTTGCTTTGCAAACAATACCGAGGCCCGGTTGAGCTTGGCGAACACAAAAGGGGGACCTGACTGGTGAAGATAGGCACACCAAAAGAAATATTTGAAGGCGAGAACCGGGTCGCGATGACGCCCGACTCGGCG
The DNA here is from genome assembly GCF_059612845.1 of Ruegeria sp. YKSE079. Lineage (NCBI taxonomy): Bacteria > Pseudomonadati > Pseudomonadota > Alphaproteobacteria > Rhodobacterales > Roseobacteraceae > Ruegeria > Ruegeria sp. YKSE079. Next base: position 6,298 of record NZ_JBXWRJ010000019.1, read on the forward strand.
CTGCAATTGCAGAAACTCGGCTATGACTGCGTGATCGAAAGTGGCGCGGGTGCCGCGGCAGGGTTTTCGGACGCGGCTTATGAAGCGGCAGGTGTCGAAATCGTCAAGACGCCAGCGGCATTGTGGAAGTCGGCCGACATCATCGCCAAAGTCCGCCAGCCGAACGAAACCGAACTGAAGCGGCTGAACAAGAGCAAAACGCTGATTTCCTTCTTCAACCCGGCGGGGAACGAAGACGGCATGGAACTGGCCAAATCCAAGGGCGCGAATGTGATCGCGATGGAGATGGTTCCGCGTATCAGCCGCGCGCAGAAGATGGATGCGCTGAGCTCGATGGCCAATATCGCCGGCTATCGCGCGGTGATCGAGGCGGGCAACAACTTTGGCCGCTTCTTCACAGGTCAGGTGACGGCGGCAGGCAAGGTGCCGCCGGCCAAGGTGCTGATCGTCGGTGCCGGTGTTGCCGGATTGGCCGCCATCGGTACCTCGACCTCGCTGGGTGCGATTACTTATGCCTTTGACGTGCGCCCTGAAGTGGCCGAACAGGTCGAGTCGATGGGCGCCGAATTCGTCTATCTGGATTTCGAGGAAGAACAGCAGGACGGCGCCGCTACCGGCGGTTATGCCTCCGTCTCATCCCCGGAGTTCCGCGAGGCGCAGCTGGCCAAGTTTCGCGAACTGGCACCAGAGATGGACATCGTGATCACCACGGCACTGATCCCCAACCGCGACGCACCCAAGCTGTGGCTTGAGGACATGGTCGCGGCAATGAAACCGGGTTCGGTCATTGTGGATCTTGCGGCCGAACGCGGCGGCAACGTCGAAGGCACCGTCAAGGATGAGAAAGTGGTCACTGAAAACGGTGTTACCATCATCGGATATACGGACTTCCCGAGCCGAATGGCGGCACAATCCTCGTCGCTATATGCCACGAATATCCGTCATATGATGACTGACCTGACGCCCGAAAAGGACGGGCAGGTCAATCACGACATGGAAGACGACGTAATCCGCGGCGCGACCGTCACCTATCAGGGCGAGATCACCTTTCCGCCGCCGCCGCCGAAAATTCAGGCGATTGCGGCAAAGCCCAAGGAAAAACCAAAGGAGCTGACAGCCGAGGAAAAACGCGCGCAGGAAGTTGCGGCGTTCAAGGCCCAGACCAAGCAGCAGTTTACCCTGCTCGGCGTCGGTGGGGTACTGATGTTGTTGGTGGGCCTCGTCGCTCCGGCCAGTTTCATGCAGCACTTCATCGTTTTCGTGCTGGCGATCTTTGTGGGCTTCCAGGTGATCTGGAACGTCTCGCACAGCCTGCACACTCCGCTTATGGCGATCACCAACGCGATTTCGTCGATCATCATCGTTGGGGCTTTGATGCAGATCGGATCGGGTTCTTTCCTGGTCATTTTGCTGGCGGCGCTGTCCGTCTTCATGGCGGGGATCAACATCTTCGGCGGTTTCCTCGTAACCCGGCGCATGCTCGCCATGTTCCAGAAATCTTAAGGAGGCCGGGTAAATGGATTATGGCTTCACTACTGCCGCCTATGTTGTTGCGGCTGTTCTGTTCATCCTTTCCCTCGGCGGGTTGTCGAACCAGGAAAGCGCCAAGCGCGCGGTCTGGTACGGCATCGTCGGTATGGCGCTGGCCGTCTTTGCCACGCTGGTTGGCCCCGGTTCTGGCCTGTGGTTGCTGTCGATCCTGCTGATCATCGGCGGCGGACTGATCGGTCAATACGTGGCGCAGCGCGTGCAGATGACCGAGATGCCACAGCTGGTGGCCGCAATGCACTCGCTAGTTGGTCTGGCGGCTGTGTTCGTTGGCTTTAACGCACACTTTGAGATCGGCAACGTGGCGCAGGTCATGGCCATCGCCGACAGCGCGAAAGAAGCGGACCTGTCCGATCTGGGCGCATTTGCCAAGCTGATCGCCAAGAAGACCTCGGCTGAATTGGCAATTCTGCACGTCGAGTTGTTCCTGGGCATCTTCATCGGTGCGATCACCTTTACCGGTTCGGTTGTGGCTTATGGCAAGCTGGCGGGCAAAGTGACTTCGGCGGCGACAAAGCTGCCCGGGGGACATGCGTTGAACGCAGGTGCCGCGGCTTTGTCGTTGATCTGTCTGATCTGGTACACCAACTCGGGCGGTTTCTTTCCGCTGTTCCTGATGACGCTGGCGGCGCTGTTCATCGGCTATCACCTGATCATGGGCATCGGTGGCGCGGACATGCCGGTGGTTGTGTCGATGCTGAACAGCTACTCGGGCTGGGCGGCTGCGGCGATCGGCTTTTCGTTGGGCAACGACCTTCTTATTGTTGTCGGTGCGCTGGTGGGTTCCTCGGGTGCGATCCTGTCCTACATCATGTGCAAGGCGATGAACCGTCACTTTGTCAGCGTGATCTTGGGCGGTTTTGGGAATACCGGAGGCCCGCAAATGGAGGTCGAGGGTGAGCAGATCGCCATCGAGGCGGATGGTGTTGCCGCAGCCTTGAACGACGCTGACAGCGTGATCATCATCCCCGGATATGGCATGGCCGTGGCGCAGGCGCAGCAATCGGTCAGTGAACTGGTGCGCAAACTGCGCGCCAAGGGAAAGAACGTGCGTTTTGCCATCCACCCGGTTGCCGGGCGTTTGCCAGGACACATGAACGTTCTGCTGGCAGAGGCGAAAGTGCCGTATGACATCGTTCTGGAAATGGACGAGATCAACGACGATTTCCCGGATACGGATGTAGCCATCGTGATCGGTTCGAACGATATCGTGAACCCTGCAGCACAGGAAGACCCCAACAGCCCCATCGCCGGTATGCCGGTTCTGGAATGCTGGAAGGCCAAGCAGGTGTTCGTGTCCAAGCGTGGTCAGGGCACCGGCTATTCTGGTATCGAGAACCCGCTGTTCTTCAAAGAGAACACGAGGATGTTCTATGGGGACGCCAAGCAGTCGCTGGATAAGCTGTTGCCGATGATCGACTAATTCGTTCAATTGCTACAATATCGGGGCGTCCCATGCGGGCGCCCCTTTTTTGTGAATGGTGCTGCCTGGCATGAGCTGAATAGAGCGGAGGTTACGATGGAAAAGGTGAACGGCATCGGCGGCTTCTTTTTTCGCGCCAGAGATCCTGATGCTCTGGCTGAGTGGTATGAAACACATTTGGGAGTAAACCGGCTGAACCCGCTGCCGTGGCAACAGCGCGAAGGCTATACCGTCTTTGCCCCCTTCGCGCGGGATACGGAGTATTTTGGCAAGGCCGGTCAGCAGTGGATGATCAATTTCCGGGTGGATGATCTGGGCGCCATGGTCGGGCAACTTCGTGCCGCCGGAATCGATGTTGAAACTCGCGCCGACTGGGACAGCGAGGCGGGGCGATTCGCCCGCATTCACGACCCCGAGGGTAACCCGATCGAATTATGGCAGCCGAATTAGAGGTTTAGCAGACGTGCATACAATGGTATTCACGTAAGTGTATGAAATAAAAAGATAATTGATGTATCTCGCCTATTGCTTATAGTGCCTGTAATTGCAGGAGCCTTTCATGACGCCCATCCAGGATCACCCTCTCCGCTATGTATTGGCGAACGAGTTACATGCGCGACCTTTTCCGACAACGTCGGCGCCCTGCACAGTCGTTTTTCTGGCGATCAAGCAGTCCGTCGAAGCTGTGGCACGGGACAAGGCGCTTGATGTCTCCCACCTGATCAACCTGCTGGACAGGCACGGTGCGCCACATCCCCAACCGGGTGCTACACATTATGCGGGCCAGATCGGACGGCACTGGCTGAAATGGGAGCAGCACACCGAGTTCGTGACCTATACGGCCATTTCTCAGAACGTCAGCGAGCGGGCTTTCAACCCGGCGGATTTCGAGGTTTTTCCACCGGATTGGCTGATGAAAAGCCCGGGGCAGAGAGTGACGTCGGCAATGCTGCGTGTCGTTGACCATCCGGGAGGTGGAAAAATCGACGAAGCTTTGAGTGAATGGTTTGAACCTGAAAGTCTGGCCGTCTCGCGCGTGCTGGACGATGCTGCGGTGGTCGCCAGTGATTTTCGTATTGATCCGGCGGGTCACATGCGGATGGCGGTTTTCGTGTCCAAGGAATTGGGCCGTCGCAGAACAGGACGGATCATTCAGCGCCTGTGCGAGATCGAAACCTACAAGGCCATGTCGATGCTTGGCTTTGCCCGGGTCAAAAAGCTGATCCCTCGCATTGGCGAGTTGGATGGACAGTTGACGGCCTTGATGACTGAAATGACGGTCGGTGAAGCCAGCGCGGAAGAGTTGTTGCCGCAGCTCCTTTCGACATCGACCGAACTGGAAACACTGTCTGCGCGCTGTGCATTCCGCTTTGGCGCGACCGGTGCTTATGAAGCCATCGTAAATCAGAGGATCGAGATCCTGCGTGAAGAGCGCTTTGAAGGACGACAGACTTTTGCCGATTTCATGATGCGGCGCTACGACCCGGCCATCCGAACGGTCAAATCTACCGAAAGGCGACTGGAGGCCTTATCGGACCGGGCGATCCGGGCGGGTGAATTGTTGCGTACGCGTGTGGACGTGGAACGCAGCGCACAGAACCAGGCGTTGCTGGAAAGCATGGATCGGCGGGCCGATCTTACGCTGCGCCTGCAGCACACGGTCGAAGGGCTGTCGGTGGTAGCTATCAGCTATTACGCTGTCTCACTTGCCGGATATCTGCTTTATCCGCTGACTGCGGCAGGGATCAGCAAGGGGATGCTTACCTCGCTTGTCACGTTGCCGGTGGTCATTCTTGTCTGGCAGTCCGTTCGAAGGATTCGACGGAGGATCGAGCACAAACCGGCCTGACACGTTGACCTTCGAAAAAAGACGACCGCCCAATCTTGCGCGGTCGTGGCTTCGTTAAGGCGTTGTAATCAGCGTCCTCGAATACGCGGATCCAACGCGTCGCGCAGGCCGTCGCCAAGGTAATTGACACTCAGAACAGTCAGCGAGATCGCAAGTCCGGGCCAGAACACACGCTCCGGATACTGTTGAAGATAGTCAACTCCATCGAACAACAAGCGGCCCCAAGTCGGAAAGTCGGGTGGAAAGCCCAACCCAAGGAAGGACAGGGCGCTTTCGGTGATGATCGCCGTGGCGATACCCAGCGTTGCCGAAACCATGATCGGAGACAGCACGTTGGGAAGGATATGACGCGTAATAATTTGCCGGTTGGACGTTCCGATCGATCGTGCCGCCAGAACGAACTCCCGCTCCTTGATGGCTAGCACGTCGCCCCGCACGATCCGCGCGGTGGGCATCCACGAGGTGACGCCGATGGCGGAGACAATCAGGATAAAGATCCCGCGTTCCAACCCGAATGCGGCCGCTAGCGGCTCGCGGAACAGAAGCATCATGACCAGCAGCAGGGGCAACAGGGGCAGGGCGAGGAACAGGTCGGTCAGGCGCATCAGCGGCCCGTCCAGTCGTTTGAAGAACCCGGCGACGACCCCGATCAACGATCCCAAAAAAAGCGCCAGCAGCATCGCTGTGATGCCCACTGAAACAGAGGTCTGCCCACCCGCCATCATCCGGGCCAAGATGTCGCGGCCAAGCTGATCCGTCCCGAACGGGTGCGCAAAGCTTGGCCCTTGATTGCGTTCGCGGATGGCGGTTTTTGTGGCGTCGATATCCCAAAAGTATGGACCCAAATAAACGGCCGCGACGATTAGAATGAACAAAATCGCTCCGATCATGGCGCCCTTGTGGGTCTTGAACTGATCCCAGACTTCCCGCCATTGACTACGCGGGGGCGTGGATATCTCTTCCATCACGTCGGACGTTGGCAATGCAGTCGAGGCAGGTGCCAGCCCCTCGTCCGGAACCAGGGTGTCTGTGCGATCCTTGTCAGTCATAGCGGATCCTCGGGTCCAGAATGCCGTAGAGAACGTCGGCGATCAGGTTGAACAGCACGATCAGCACGGCGAAGATGAAAGTGAGCGTTTGCACCATCGGCAGGTCGTTGGCCTGAATGGCGCCGATCAATAGCTGACCGATGCCGTTTACCTTGAACACCTGCTCGGTGATGATTGCGCCGCCAAAGATGGATGGAATCCCCAGCGCGATCACTGTCACCACCGGGATCATCGAGTTGCGCAGGACGTGAACCATGACCACTGTGTATTCGCTGAGGCCCTTCGCGCGGGCAGTGCGTACATAATCCTGGTTGAGATTGTCCAGCATCGAGGCGCGCATGAAACGGGACAATTGCGCGGTGATTTGCAACGCCAGCACCATCACCGGCATGATCATTTGTTTCAGTTGGACGACAAAGCTGTCCCAACTGTTGACGACGTGGGTGGTGTCATAGATCGACGGGAACCAGCCCAACTGAACCGAGAAGATCACGATCACCAGAACGCCTGAGAAGAAAGGCGGGACAGAGAAGCCCACCATCGAGACAAACGTTCCCATCTGGTCGAACCAGCTGTACTGGCGGTAGGCCGAGTAGATGCCGATAGGCAGGGCAATGATGATTGCGACAATATAGGCCGTGCCGACGACCCACAGGGTTTGCGGAATGCGCTGAACCACGATGTCCATGACGGGCGAGCGGGTCTGCCACGAGATTACACGCAGGTCACCTTCGGAAAAGCTGGTGCCGAGATAGTGGTCGATCAGCACCTGCGGTTCGATCCAGAAGAACTGCACGATCCATTTCCAGAACCGGATGTGCATCGGCTGGCCGAGGCCAAGCGCCTCGCGCATCTTTTCCTTTACTTCCGGCGGAACTGTCAGGGGAACCTGCGCCATCGGGTCACCGGGGGCGAGTTCGAGGAGAAGGAAAATCACAAGACTGATGAACAAAAGCGTAGGAACGGCCAGAATCAGGCGGCGTATGGTGAAGGTCAGCATTCAGGTGCGCCTTGGTTTATTAGTCTTTTCATGAAGTCACCTGCCCAATGCCGCGCCCCGAAAAGATCGGGACGCGGTTGAGCAAGCAAGACGCTTAGGAGCCGGTCATGCGGTACCAGTCAGCCGCGTTCCACAGCTCGCTGTCCCACACGTTCAGGACCACGCCGCCCAAGGTGTTGGCATGTGCCGACAGACGGCCACGGTGAACCAGCGGGATCATGCCACCGTTCTCGACCATGATGTCGTTCAGGCGCTTGGCGATTTCCGCGCGTGCGTCCGCACCGGCCGTTTTTGTGAGCTCCGCGTGCAGTGCGTCAAACTCTTCGTTGCAGAAACGGCTGATGTTTTCACCCTGCCACTGAGATTCCGGTTTGGGCGCCTTGTCGCACAGGCCGTTGCCCAGATAGGACTGCGGGTCCGTGCCGTTGAAGGTGTTGGCGTACATTTCGACGTCGGCATAGAACTTCTGGAAGGTGTCGGGTGAACCCGGGTCGCCTCCAAAGAAGACAGAGGCGTTGATGTTGCGCAGTTCGGATTCAATACCAATCTCGGCCCACCACTCCTTGATCAGCGCCTGGAAGTCTTGTCGGACGGCGTTGGTCGAGGTCTGGTAGACGATTTTCAGCGGAACACCGTCTTTTTCACGGACGCCATCGCCATCGGAATCAACGATACCTGCGTCATCCAGCAGTTTCTTCGCGCCTTCGATGTCCTGCGTGTCACAGGTGAAGGTGTCTGAATTCACGGCCGCCGGGGCCGGAACCCAGTTACAGGTTACCTGACCGGCTTTGCCATATCCGATTTCCACCAGCAGCGGGCGGTCGATAGCCAACGACATTGCCTTGTAAACCGCAGGATCCTGAAGGAACGGATGTGGATGCTTGGCGGTCGAGCGTTCGCCTTCGGGCAGGTCAGGCGACGGGTTGGTCTGGTTCAACATGATGCGTTCGACCAGCGGGCCGAAGCCAGCAACCGGAACGCCTTTGCCACCTGCTTCCATCTGCGCAATTACTTCCGGTGCAAGCTGTAGGTTCCAGGCATAGTCGAATTCGCCGGTTTCCATCACCGCGCGTCCTGCTGCCGTTGCGTCACCTCCGCCCTTGAAGGTCAGGGTCGCAAACGCAGGCTTGTTCGGATCACGATAGTTCGGGTTGGCCGACATGGTGATCACGTCGTTCGGTTTGAACTCATCCACGACAAATGGGCCGGTGCCAATCGGGCCGAAGTTCTGCTCGGTGCATTCCGGAGCCTTTGCGCCTATGCAGTTTTCGAATTGGGCTTTCTGGATGATCGGGCTTTCGCCGCCCACGAACGGGCCGTACGGGAACGGGGTGGCTTCGCCAAAGGTCACCTTGACGGTCATGTCGTCCAGTGCCTCGACCGAGGTCACGCCTTCGAACTTTGTCAACTGCGCACAGCCGCCTTCGGGGTGCATGCAATAGTCGGCGGTGAACTTGACGTCATGAGCAGTGAAAGGTGTGCCGTCCGACCACAGGATGCCCGGGGCGATTTTCCAGGTGATCGAGGTCAGGTCCTCGCTGACACCGCCATTGTCGACGGTCGGAATCTCGGCTGCCAGATAGGGCACCATTTCGCCGTTTTCGTTGTAGCGCGCGAGGGGTTCGATCACCAGTGACGAGGATTCGACGTCCTTCGTGCCGCCCGAAAGGAATGGGTTCAGGATCGATGGGGCTTGCCAATAAATGATGCTGACATTGCCATCCGATCCGCGCTCGGCAAAGGCTGTTTGAGCCAGCGCCGTGCTTGCAATCGCACCAAGTAAAAGGGCTTTGGTTTTCATTCTACACTCCATGTTGGACACGAGCGTGTCTCGATTATCTCCGCATTGCCTGCGGGTTTGGCGTTGCCGTATGTCGGGTAAGTTGTTGAAAACTAATGTAGCGTTTTTTACGCTGCGCCGTTTTCGTTCTCTCCCCAGGAACGGTTACGAGACGTATCGAAACAGAGTTTTTAAAAAATGCAAGCCTTGCCGTTGGGAAAGTTTCCAATGGGTTTGACTTTTACCGGCCCCCGGACATAGCGTTTGACACACAACACATAAGGGTGACCAAGGGGAGCGCACTCGTGCTGGATCAGCCCATTGCACAGATCAAGAAACTTCGTGTCGAGTTTCAAACCAAGGACGGCCCGGTGGTGGGCGTGGAAGATGTCTCGTTTGAGGTGCATCCCGGGGAAACCGTTTGTATCGTTGGCGAATCCGGTTCGGGCAAATCCGTATCATCTCTGTCTCTGATGCGGTTGGTCGAGTTCGGGGGCGGTGAAATCGCGGGTGGCCAGTTGCTGTTCGACCGGCGCGACGGCGAAGAGTTCGATTTGTCGAAAGCCGACCAGGATTTGATGAAACAGATTCGCGGCAACGAGATCGGAATGATATTTCAGGAGCCGATGACGGCGCTGAATCCGGTTTTCACGGTAGAACGACAATTGACCGAAGGGCTTCGGATTCACAGAAACATGTCCAAGGCGCAGGCCGAGGAGCGGGCGCTGGAACTGCTGCGGCAGGTGCGCATCCCGGAACCTGAGCGGCGGTTGAAGCAATATCCACACGAGTTGTCGGGCGGCATGCGTCAGCGGGTGGTCATCGCAATGGCGATGGCCTGTGAGCCGCGTCTGCTGATTGCGGACGAGCCGACAACGGCGTTGGACGTGACCATTCAGGCCGAAATCCTGGCGCTGATGGACCGGCTGAAGCGCGAGACCGGGACGGCGGTGATGTTCATCACGCACGACATGGCGGTCGTGGCGCAGATGGCGGACCGAGTCGTGGTCATGTATCGAGGCAACAAGGTCGAAGAGGGCACGGTTAGCGAGATCTTTGAAAACCCTCGGCACGACTACACCAAGGCATTGCTGGCCGCGGTTCCAAAGCTGGGCGAAATGCGTGGGAAATCAGCGCCCGAGCCGATGAAACTGATGGGGGTTGAAAACCAAAACATTGCGCCCATTCCCGGCACCGAAGAGGTGCTGTTGAGTGTCAAAGGCCTGACCACCCGATTCCCCGTAAAAGGCGGGCTGCTCCGCCGCACCGTGGCCAATGTACACGCAGTTGAGGATGTGTCTTTCAACTTGAACCGGGGCCAAACGCTCAGCCTAGTGGGCGAGTCCGGTTGCGGAAAGTCTTCGGCGGGGCGATCGATTCTGCGCCTGGTCGAGCCGATGACAGGCGAGATCAGTCTCGATGGTGTAGACATCATGAAACTTGACCAGACCGGTCTGCGCAAGGCGCGTCTGGACATGCAGATGATCTTTCAGGATCCGTTCGCCTCGCTCAATCCGCAGATGCAACTTGTGGACCAGGTGGCTGAGCCGTTGCGCAACTACAATGTGGCGACTGGCTCGGAGTTGCATGATCGGGTCGCCAACCTGTTCGACCGCGTTCAACTGCCCCGTAGCTTCATGCGCCGCTTCCCGCACGAGATGTCGGGTGGCCAACGACAACGTATCGCCATCGCACGGGCGCTGGCTTTGAACCCCAAGCTGATCATAGCGGATGAGGCCGTATCGGCGTTGGACGTGTCGGTACAGGCACAGGTTCTGAACCTGATGATGGAATTGCAGGCCGAGCTTGGGCTCAGCTATCTGTTCATCAGCCATGACATGGCGGTTGTGGAACGCGTTAGCCATCATGTCGGTGTCATGTACCTTGGCCGTATCGTCGAGCTGGGGCCGCGGTCCCGCGTGTTCGAGAACCCGCAGCATCCTTATACTCAGGCCTTGATGAAGGCGGTTCCGATTGCCGATCCCAATAGGCGAAAATCTGAAAAAGACCTGAACTTCAAACCGATCCCGTCGCCAATTCATCCTATCGGATACAAGCCGGAACCGTCGCAATACCGCGAGGTAGAACCGGGGCATTTTATCCTGACAACTGACAGCGGATACTAGCCATATGCCCACACGTCTGTCGCCGTTGGAGATCATGACCAAACTGATCTCGTTTCCAACAGTGAGTCGTGATACCAACCTGCCTTTGGTCGATTGGATCGCAGACTATCTTTACAGCCACGGGATCGAGGCTCATCGCTGGCCGGATCCCGGACAACCACACAAATCGGCGCTGTTTGCGCATGTAGGGCCGTGGGAAGAGGGGGCCGTTGTTCTGTCCGGTCATACTGATGTGGTGCCGGTCGATGGCCAGCCCTGGGATAGCGATCCTTTCACAGTAACCGAGCGTGACGGCAAGTATTTCGGGCGCGGCACATGCGACATGAAGGGGTTCGACGCGCTTGCGATCTGGGCGATGGTCGAAGCAAAGTACCGCAACGTGACCCGCCCGCTGCAATTGGCTCTGAGTTTTGATGAAGAGGTCGGCTGTACTGGTGCGCCTCCAATGATCGCCGAGATGCAAAGGGTGCTGCCAAAGGGCGGCGCCGTGATTGTGGGTGAACCTTCGATGATGCAGGCTGTGACCGGGCACAAGGGCAGCTTTGGATATGACACGCATGTCGTCGGGTTCGAGGTGCACAGTTCGATCATGCATACTGGCGTCAATGCAATCATGTCTGCAGCGCCGTTGATCGACTGGGCGAATGCCCGCAATGCCGAAAACATGGTTGCAGAGCCGTCTGAAGTGGCGGCACTGTTCGATCCGCCATGGACGACTTGTCATGTAGGCATGATCGAAGGTGGAACGGCGCATAACATCACCGCCAAGGATTGCCGCTTTATGATGGATTTCCGAGTGGTGCCGGGGGAAGATGCAGGCATGTGGCGTGATGCCTTTCTGGAACAGGTGCGTCGCACCGAGGCCAGCATGCAGGCTGTTCATCCGGAAGCGTGTATCGAGATTTCCGAGAACTTTGCCGTTCCCGCGCTTTTGCCCGAAGAGGATGGTGAGGCCGAAACGCTGGTGCGTGCCCTCACTGGTGACAACGCCCGCCATGTCGTAAGCTATGGCACCGAAGCGGGTCAGTTTCAGGAGGCGGGGTACTCGGCGGTCATCTGTGGTCCCGGCGACATCGCGCAGGCACATCAACCCAACGAATACATTACCGTGGCACAATTCAGCGCGGGACATACATTCATGGAGCGTTTGCTGGACAGGCTGACGGCCTGACCGGGCCAGCGACCAAAAGGGGAGAGTTGGAAATGCCGATAAAGAACCGGCTCGCAGAAATGCATCAGGAAATCACTGAATGGCGGCGTCACCTGCACGCTCATCCGGAACTCATGTACGACGTGCACAAGACTGCAGCATTTGTGGTGGAGCGACTGAAAGAGATCGGTGTCGACGACATCACGACCGGTATCGGTCAGACGGGTGTCGTTGCGGTAATCAAGGGCAAATCTGACACCAAGGGCCGTGTGATCGGGCTGCGGGCAGACATGGATGCCTTGCCAATCGAAGAGGCAACTGGGGTCGACTATGCCTCGACCGTGCCCGGCAAGATGCATGCCTGTGGGCATGATGGGCATACGTCGATGCTGCTAGGGGCCGCGAAATATCTGGCTGAGACGCGGCACTTCGATGGGACAGTGGTGCTGATTTTCCAACCGGCGGAAGAAGGAGGGGCGGGCGGGCTTGCGATGTGCCAGGACGGTCTTATGGATCGCTGGGGCATTCAGGAGGTTTATGGAATGCACAACATGCCGGGGCTCCCGGTAGGGGAGTTTGCCATACGCCCCGGCGCGCTTCTGGCGTCGTCCGATGAGTTTGAGATCGTCGTGACCGGCAAGGGTGGCCACGCCGCGGCTCCGCATGATGCCGTAGATACGACATTGGTCGCCGCGCAGACCGTGGTGTCCCTTCAGTCGGTCGTTTCCCGAACGGTCAATCCGATCAAGAGCGTGGTGCTGACCGTAGGCACATTCCAAACCGACAGCGTGGCATCCAACGTCATCGCGCATACCGCCCGGCTTCAAGGAACGGTTCGGACGCTCGATCCAGAATACCGTGCGATTGCGGAAGAACGTGTTCGTCGGATCGCCGAAGATACCGCCTCGGCTTTTGGCGCCAAAGCCGAGGTGACGTGGACACCCGGCTACCCCGTCACGATGAATACCCAAGCCGAAACGGGGTTTGCCGCAGAGGCCGCAAAGGCGGTGGCAGGTAAGATAAACGACGAAACCGATCCGATCATGCCGTCAGAAGATTTTGCCTACATGCTTGAAGAACGCCCCGGGGCCTACATCTTCATTGGGAACGGGGATACGGCCATGTGTCATCACCCGGCCTATAATTTTGATGATGACGCCATTCCAGCCGGCTGCAGCTGGTTTGCAGAGTTGGTGGAACGACGAATGCCTGTGGCGTGAAAAGGGGGGAATGGCATGCCGATCAAAAACCGGCTCGCTGAAATGCATGACGAGATCACGGCCTGGCGGCGTGACATTCATGAAAACCCTGAAATTCTTTACGACACGCACCGCACCAGTGCGCTGGTGGCCGACAAGCTGAAGGAGTTCGGTTGTGATGAGGTGGTGACTGGTATTGGCCGCACAGGTGTAGTCGGCGTTATTAGGGGAAAGACGGATACAAAGGGGCGTTCAATCGGATTGCGGGCCGATATGGATGCGCTCCCGATGGATGAGCTGACTGGGCTGGACTACACCTCGAAAACACCGGGTGCCATGCACGCCTGCGGTCATGATGGCCATACAGCGATGGTTTTGGGGGCAGCGAAATATCTGGCGGAAACCCGTAACTTCGATGGCACAGCCGTTGTGATTTTCCAACCTGCCGAAGAGGGCGGCAACGGGGCCGAGGCGATGGTCAAAGACGGCTTGATGGACCGGTTCGGCATTCAGGAAGTCTATGCCATGCACAACATGCCGGGTCTGAAGACAGGTCAGTTTGCCATCCGTTCCGGGCCTTTGCTGGCGGCGGCGGACGAGTTTGACATTCAATTGACCGGGCGCGGTGGCCACGCGGCCAAGCCGCATGACACGGTAGACACCACGGTTATGCTGGCTCAGGTCATCATTGCGCTGCAAACGGTGGTATCGCGGAACGTGGATCCGACATTGCAAGCTGTCCTGTCGGTGACTTCGGTGGAAACCTCGTCCAACGCCTTTAACGTGATTCCGCAATCCGCCAGGTTGCGCGGCACTGTCCGAACCCATTCGAATGATGCGCGTGTATTGATCGAAAACCGTCTGAAGGAGGTTGTTGCCGGGACCGTTGCAGCGTTCGGAGGAGCAGCCGATATTCGCTACAGCCACGGAGTTCCGGTTACGATCAACGCCGAAGAGCAGACCGGCTTTGCCACCGAAGCTGCGGTTGTGGTCGGCGGTAGCTGCGTCGAGGCGCCGATGGTGATGGGGGGTGAGGACTTCTCATTCATGCTGCAGGAACGGCCCGGTGCGTTCATCGTTCTGGGAAATGGTGACAGCGCCGGATTGCACCACCCGGAATACGATTTCAACGACGAGATCATTCCGCTTGGGTGCTCGTGGTTTGCTGAAATGGTCGAACGCCGGATGCCGGCGGCCTGAGAAACTCAAGGAGTACACAGATATGCCAGTGAAAAACCGATTTGCGGAGCTGCAGGAGGAAATCTCTGCATGGCGGCGCGACATCCACGAGAACCCGGAAATCTTGTTCGAAACGCATCGCACCAGCGCATTGGTGGCGGAAAAGCTGAAAGAATTCGGGTGTGACGATGTGGTCACGGGTATTGGCCGCACCGGCGTTGTCGGCGTTATCAAAGGCAAGAGTGACAGCAAGGGCAAGGTGATCGGTCTGCGCGCCGATATGGACGCTTTGCCAATTCACGAGGCGACAGGGCTGGACTATGCCTCCAAGACGCCGGGTGCGATGCATGCCTGCGGTCATGACGGCCATACGGCGATGTTGCTGGGGGCTGCCAAGTATTTGTCCGAAACCCGTAATTTCGACGGTACAGTCGTTGTGATCTTTCAGCCCGCTGAGGAGGGTGGCGGCGGCGGTCGCGAGATGTGTGAAGACGGCATGATGGATCGCTGGAATATTCAGGAAGTCTATGGGATGCATAATTGGCCGGGTAAGCCGGTCGGCAGTTTCGCGATCCGGCCCGGCGCGTTTTTTGCGGCAACCGACCAATTCGACATCACCTTTGAAGGCAGAGGCGGCCACGCCGCCAAACCGCATGAGACGGTGGACACCACTGTGATGACAGCGCAGGCGGTACTGGCGCTGCAGACCATCGCCTCGCGCAATGCCGACCCGATCGATCAGGTGGTGGTATCGGTTACCTCGTTTGAGACATCTTCCAAGGCATTCAACGTGATCCCGCAGAAAGTGCAGATCAAAGGCACCGTGCGCACCATGAGCAAAAAAATGCGCGATCTGGCCGAAAAACGGATCAAGGAAATCTGCACCGGCGTTGCGGCGACCTTTGGCGGTACGGCGGACGTAACGTACATCCGCGGGTATCCGGTTATGGTCAACAGCGATGAGCAGACAGGCTTTGCCGCCGAAGTGGCACGCGCGGTGTCCGGCGATTGCGAGGAAGCGCCTCTGGTGATGGGGGGCGAGGATTTCGCCTTCATGCTCGAAGAACGACCGGGTGCCTATATCCTTGTCGGCAATGGCGATACGGCAATGGTGCATCACCCGGAATATAACTTCAACGACGAGGCAATCCCTGCCGGGTGCAGCTGGTGGGCCGAGATTGTCGAAAAACGCATGCCAGCGGCGTGATCCGCCATGGGCGCGGGCGAACAACTCTCGTGCCCTGACGATCTTTCAAGCCGGATCAAGCTGAGTGCATAATGTATCAATGACGGCGTCCAATGCCTGTTTTTGATCGGACACGCAGCTTTGCGCAGCCTCTCGGGCTGCTTTCAGTGCAGGTTCGTCGGACAACCATCGCGTGATGGCTTTTATCAGATCCCGAGCAGCGCGCACTTCGATTGCACCGCCATTCCTGATCAACGGTTTGTACGTTTCCGCAAAGTTGAAATAGCCCGGCCCGGTAATTATCGCCGCCCCGGCCTGAGCCGGCTCGAACGGGTTGTGTCCGCCGATCTCCTTCAGGGAGCCACCCAAAAAAACCAAGGGGCAGAGGGCGTACCAAGTCCCGGTCTCACCCAGAGTATCTGCCATATAGACCTGCGTTTGCGACGTGATGAGGTCCTTCGACGTTCGGCGCGCCATTTGAAGCCCGGCTTTAGAGATGAGGCGTGCGACCTCGTCCCCTCGTTCGGGATGGCGTGGGATAAGCAGCAGCAAGAGGTTGGGCCATTTTTTTAACAGTTCAGTGTGGGCCGCGAGAACGGTTTCTTCTTCCCCAGCGTGTGTAGAGCTTGCAACCCAGATCGGGCGATCACCAATTTGCGCCTGAATTTCGTCTCGGGTAATGTTATCGATCGGTAAAGGATCAGACATCGCCTTGAGGTTGGTTCCGGGCTGCACACGGGCGGCTTCGGCCCCCATTTCGATTAGATTTACGGCCGTCTTTTCGTTTTGGGTCAGAAACAGTTGGAACTGATCCAGTATGAACCGAGCAGTATCAGGGCGCTTCTTCCAACCCTGCACCGATTTCTCGGATAGTCGTGCGTTCAGCAGGGCCAATGGGATGCCGCGTGAAGAGCTTTCCACCACCAACCGCGGCCAGATTTCGCTTTCCACGAATATTCCGGCATCTGGTTTCCAATGTGCGAGAAACCTGCGCACGGACCCTGGTGTGTCAAGCGGCGGATACTGGTGGCGGGTACGAGGAGGTATGCGTTTTTCGATCAAAGCGGCCGAGGTGGGGGTGCCGGAGGTGATCAAAAACTCTGCGCGGGGCAGGCGTAGACCCAAACGTTTGATCAGGCCGAGAACAGAAAGGCTTTCTCCGACGCTGGCCGCATGAAACCAGATCAACTGGCCATCGGGCCTGGGCTGGCTTGCGTGGCCCAGACGTTCCCGTTGTCGGATCCTGGAAACACCGGCACGGTCCAGCTTGCGGCGAACCGCCAACCACGCAATTGGAGCCAACAGAGCAGTTGCGCCGCAATATGCCGCATAGAGCAACGTGGCCTTGCCTGAATTGCCAGACACCTCAGCCGCCTGTGTGGCTCATATGCCGGGTCATTCGGCCATCCACCTGTTGCCGCGAATAGTCGAAATCGTGCCCTTTGGGCTTCAGATGGATCGCGGCGCGAATGGCCGCCTCCAGTGCCTCCTCCGTGTTCGGATGATCGCGCAGGGGTTGGCGCAGATCGGCCATATCTTCCTGCCCTAGACACATGAACAACTCGCCTGTGCAGGTCAGACGCACTCGGTTGCAGCTTTCGCAGAAATTGTGGCTGAGCGGAGTGATGAACCCAATTTTTTGGCCAGTCTCCTCTAGCCTCACATACCGGGCTGGTCCGCCCGTGCGTTCGGCTAAATCGGTCACCTGATAGTGTTTTTCGTAATCCGAGCGCACGTCTTTCAGTGACCAGTACTGATCCAGACGATCTTCATTGCCGATGTCACCCATTGGCATGACCTCGATCCAGGTCAGGTCCATGTCGCGCTCGGCGCACCACTCGGTAATGCGGGGCAGTTCTTCCTCGTTGAAACCTTTCAGGGCCACGGCATTGATCTTGATCCGAAGTCCTGCCTTTTGCGCTGCATCGATGCCATTCAAGACCTGCGGCAGCCGACCCCAGCGGGTGATATCGGAAAATTTCGACTCGTCTAGCGTATCCAGCGACACATTCACGCGACGCACCCCAGCGGCATAGAGCTGATCCGAAAAGCGCGACAGTTGCGAGCCGTTGGTGGTCAATGTCAGTTCTTTCAGCGTGCCGCTTTCCAGATGGCGGGTCATGGCGTTGAAAAATGTCATGATGTCCCGCCGCACCAAGGGCTCTCCGCCCGTAATGCGCAGTTTTTCTACTCCCATGCGAATGAAGGTTGAACACATGCGGTCCAACTCTTCCAGCGTCAGAAGCTCTTTCTTGGGTAGAAAGGTCATGTTTTCCGACATGCAATACACACAGCGGAAATCACAGCGATCCGTCACGGAAACGCGAAGATAGGTGATGGCGCGGGCAAACGGGTCGATCAGCGGAGCAGTCATGCGCCATAGGTAAAGCGGGTGATGGGCGTCGGCAAGGGCCAACAGCGTTTTGACTGGCATGTCTTTGTGGGCGCGGATAGGGTCGCAGGCATGAGATACATCGCCTTGGTTATACTTGTCGCGCTCGCGGGGTGTTCGGCCATACGGTCGACCAAAGACCGTCTCTTCGGAGAGAATCAAACGTTGTCGGAGTCCGTTGTCACCGATGTTTCCGCCGAAGCCCCCGAAGAGGTGGCACAGACGCCAATCGCAGCCGATCCGGGCTGGAATGGGGCCAGGCAGACCATTGCAGGACTTGGCGATCCGACGCGACCGGGGCGGTGGCTGGAGACACCATTGGTGAAAACCGAGATCAACGGGCGTGTGGTAACACGGGATACCGGCGCTCAGGTCTATGTTCTGCTAATCCCTGCACCGGGACCCCAAGGTGCGGGAAGCCGTTTGTCCTTGGAAGCAATGCAGTCGATGTTGTTGCCGCTGGATCAGTTGGTCGAGTTGAACGTTTATTCCAACTGATCTGACAGGTATTTGCCGGCTTCTTTTCGGGCAAACGGTTTCATGGTTGCACCATGTTCGCTCAGAAATGCCGTGACGCGCGGCGCGTCATGTTTGGACAGGTCACGCAACCACCAGGCGACGGCCTTCTGGATGAACCAGTCGCGATCCGTGACATAGTCTGCTGCCCAACTGAGAACCCTTTCCCGCCGGTGCAGATCCTCGGGCTTGGGGTGGTTCTGCTTGGTCCAGGGAAGGGTTGCGACCAATGCGGCGCGGCGCGTCCACATATGTTCGGATCTAGTCCAGCCTTCGACCTGATCCAGACGCTCGGGATCAGCGGTCAGGCGTCTTTGCATCGCCATGCAGGCGTGGTCGGCGACGGCCCATGCGTCAAAATCGGAAACCCAGCTTTGCAGTAAAGCCCAAACTGCCTCGTCAGATCCGATACGGGCCTGAGTCAGCAATTTCGCGGCGGCCAGACGGCCTTCGTGTATGTTTGTTTGCCACAGAGCATTGGCCAGTTCCACCCGTGTGCCAACCGCCAATTCCTGACGCCACGTCTTGGCCAATTCGTTGAGAATCGGATTGGCCACGCCCAGATAGGGACGATCCGCCTTGTGATAAGCTGCCATTTGGGCCGATCGTTCTGGATCGGCATGTGCCTTGATTTGATCTAGAAATGAGCCCAGCATGACCGGATCAGATTGGCACGCCAGTGGGTTTCTTATCGATCGTCTTTTGGTTCTTTTCGACCCAATAGGAGCGGATGTCGTCGTCGGATTTTCCATCCACCCATTTTTGCATCGTGTCGCGCTCGGATCGATAATCCATGAACGGAACTGCATAGCCGCATGAGGTCTGAACCATGTCCACGCTAACGTCGAAGATCTGACGCGCGCTGCGATGAGAGGGAAATTGAGAGGACAGTTTTCCCCAGTCGGGATCAGCTACCTGGACCGTGCGAGCAGATCCGTATACGCGCAAAATCATCGGTCGCGTTGTGAAAGAGCACCACATCAACGTTATACGGTTGGCCTCAAGCAGATGCCCGGCGGTTTCGTTGCCGCTACCGGTCAGGTTCATCCAAAGGATGCGATTCGAGTCCATTACCCGCAAGGAATCCATTCCCTTGGGGGATATGTTGACACGCCCTTCGGGGCCAGCCGAACCAGTAAAGAAGATATGCTGGCCTTCAATGAATTTGCGGTGCACTTCGTCCAGCGCCGGAAACTGTTTGGACATGTCTTACTCCACCGTTACGGATTTCGCCAAGTTGCGCGGTTGGTCGACATCCGTGCCTTTTGCAACTGCCGTGTGATAGGCCAATAACTGCGCGGGAACAGCGTAGAGGATCGGCGCAAGGCTGTTGTGGATATGTGGCATTCGGATCGTCGACCAGACGCCATCTTCGGCATCCGAAATGCCGTCATCGTCTGACACCAAAATGACCTTGCCCTTGCGTGCCATGACTTCCTGCATGTTCGACGTCGTCTTGTCGAACAACCCGTCGTGCGGTGCCAGAACCACCACAGGCATGTGTTTGTCGATCAGGGCTATGGGGCCATGCTTGAGCTCGCCAGACGCGTAGCCCTCGGCGTGTATATAGCTGATTTCCTTTAACTTTAGCGCCCCTTCGAGCGCTAGAGGATACATAAGTCCGCGGCCCAAGAACAGGACGTCGCGCGCTTCGCTGAGTTGCTGCGCGGCGACCCGGATCGCGTCATTCTGATCCAGAGCGGCGTTAAGCGCCGATGGCAGTCCTCGCAATGCAGAGAAGTGATCCGATAGTTGGTCGTGGGTCAGAGTTCCGCGATCTGCAGCAGCTTTCAAAGCCAGTAACAGCAACACCGTTAATTGGCAGGTGAAGGCCTTGGTAGATGCGACACCGATTTCAACACCTGCATGAATCGGCAGGGCGATATCGCTTTCCCTCGCGATCGAGCTCTCGGGGACGTTGACGACGGATACTATCCTGTCTGCTTTTCCTTCGCAGTATCGCAACGCCGCCAGAGTGTCGGCGGTTTCGCCCGATTGGCTTACGAACAGGGCAAGCGTTCGTTGCACCAAAGGCGGTTCGCGGTAACGGAATTCGGACGCGATATCGACCTCGACCGGAATTTTCGCCAGCTGTTCGAACCAGTATTTTGCCGTCAGGCAAGCATAAAAGGCTGTGCCACAGGCGACCATGGTCAAACGGTCAATCTTGGAAAAATCCAGATCTTCCGGAAGGCTTACCTGCTCACTTCCGGATGGCAGATAAGACCGAATGGCATCGGCAACGACCACCGGCTGTTCATTGATCTCTTTGGCCATGTAATGCTTGTAGCCATCCTTGCCGGTTCGGGCGTGATCGAGTTTGATTTCTCGGATTTCGCGGTTCGCCAACTCTCCGCTTTCCGTCCGAATTTCTACGGAGGACCGAGTTACGACCGCTCGGTCTCCTTCTTCCAGATAAGTGATGCTGTTGGTCAATGGGGCCAGGGCGATGGCATCGGACCCCACGAACATCTCGCCCTCGCCGTGACCGATGGCCAACGGCGACCCTTTGCGCGCCGCAACGATCAGGTCCTCTTCGCCTTCAAAAAGAAAGGCGAGAGCAAATGCGCCGTGGAGTCTGTCAATTGTTTTGAAGGCGGCTGCGACCGGATCCAGACCGCCCCGCATATGATGTTCCGTCATCAACGCGACGGTTTCGGTATCCGTTTCGGTTTGAAACTTGATACCGTTATCAGCCAGTTCCGCACGTAGTTCCCGGTAGTTTTCGACGATGCCGTTATGGACAACTGCTACCGGGCCGGCGCGATGGGGATGCGCGTTGCTGATGGAAGGTGCGCCGTGCGTGGCCCAGCGTGTGTGTCCAATGCCCGACTTGCCGGCCAAGGGCTCGTGTACCAGCAGATCGCTGAGATTGACCAGTTTGCCCACCGCCCTGCGACGATCCAGTGTGCCATTATTGATTGTGGCAATCCCGGCGCTGTCATAACCGCGATACTCAAGCCGTTTGAGCGCTTCCACCAGGATCGGCGCCGCCTCGTGATGGCCTAAAACCCCAACAATTCCGCACATAGAAACTTATCCTTTATCGCGGCGAGCCTTTTTCGCCTTCAACATATCAAACAATTTACGCGCATAACCGGGTTTGTTTTCCTGTTTGGCGCGCGCGACCGCCAATGCATCCGGTTCAACATCACGAGTGACGACTGTTCCGGTTGCCGTCATCGCCCCGTTACCTAAAGAGACAGGCGCAACCAACATGGTGTTCGAGCCGATAAAGACGTTATCCCCAATGCTCGTGTAGTGCTTCATCACGCCGTCATAATTGCAGGTAATCGTGCCAGCGCCGATATTCGTCGACGCTCCAACCGTGGCATCACCGATATAGCTGAGGTGGTTGACCTTGGCGCCCTCGCCGATCTCGGCGTTCTTGATTTCCACAAAATTGCCAATTCGGGCGTTCTCGGCCAATTCGGCGCCGGGTCGCAAACGGGCATATGGCCCGACAATCGCGCCTTGGCTGACGTGGCAGCCCTCGAGATGTGAAAAGGCTCGGATTGTGGCACCGCTTTCTATGGTGACGCCCGGCCCAAACACGACATGGGGTTCAATGATAGTATCGCGGCCGATCACGGTGTCCGCCGCCAGGTAGACAGTTTCAGGTGCCATCAATGTGACGCCAAGTTCCAGCAACTCTTCTCGTGCCCTCGATTGGAACACGGCATCGGCTGCCGCCAGATCTGTGCGCGAGTTCACCCCGAGCGTTTCCTCCTCATCACAGGCAATGGCAGTGACCTTCAGGCCTTGATCCCGGGCGATCTCAACTAAATCAGTCAGATAGTACTCACCCGATGCGTTGTCGTTGCCGACACTTGAAATGAGTGAAAACAATAGTTGTGAATCGCAGGCCATCAGACCTGAGTTGCAAAAGGTTATGCAACGTTCATCTGCCGAAGCGTCTTTGAATTCGACAATACGCTCCAACATATCGCCATTCATTACCAATCTACCGTATCTCGCCGGATCGGCGGCTTCGAAGCCGAGAATGACCAGATCGTTCCCCCTCCGAGCCTCAATCATTCTTTCGAGAGTGTTTGGTCGAATGAAGGGCGTATCACCATACAGCACCACAACGTCGCCGTGGAACCCGTCCAGCACGGTTCGAGCTTGATTGACAGCATGGGCCGTCCCTAACTGTTCGTCCTGAACAACTATCCTCGCTCGTTCGTCTTCCGCGCAGGCCTCTTGGCGCACGGCTTCCGCGCCATGACCGGCAACCACGATGGTGTGCTCGGGGTTCAGTACCGCGCCTGCCCGCATTGCGTGGATTAGCATGGGGACCTGTGCTATCGGATGCAGAACTTTTGGTAATTCCGAATTCATCCTGGTGCCTTTTCCGGCCGCGAGGATGACCAATGCAGTGCTCATGAATAGGTTTTCTCTTTCGTTTTGTTGCTGACCGTTTTATCCGCTATGTCCAAAGGCGCAAGCAGTTCGGTGATCAAACAAAATTGCCGATTGCAACACGACAAGGCGAAATCCCGCCGAGCATGGAGACGGAATGCGCACGGTTATCTTTGATCTGGATGGAACCCTAGCAGATACGTCGGGTGATCTTCTGGCGGCCGCAAACCATTGTTTTCGGCTGATGGGGCATGGTGATATTCTAGTGCCCGGCGAGGATGCCGGGATTGCCCTGCGTGGTGGAAAAAAGATGCTGACACATGGTCTGGAACGTCTGGACTGTTATCAGGCTGCCACGGTCGATGAATACTATCCGATCCTGCTGGCAGCTTACGGAGAGGCCATCGACCACCACACGCAATTCTACCCTGGTGCGCTGGCTGCGGTGGATGCGTTGCGGGCAGCAGGATACAAGGTTGGCATCTGCACCAACAAGCCCGAAGCCTTGGCCGATCTGCTGCTGACGCGCCTGGGCGCGCGTGACATTTTCGACTCGCTGATCGGAGCTGACACCCTGCCTGTGCGCAAACCCGATCCTGAACCATTGCGCGAGGCTGTTCGCCGCGCCGGAGGTGATCCGGACCGGTGCATTTTGGTCGGGGATTCCGACACCGACAGGAACACGGCGCGCGCTGCCGGGGTTCCGTCTGTTCTGGTAACATTTGGACCATCTGGCGACGACATGGCTGCGCTTGGTCCTGAGGCGTTATTGCATCATTTCGATCACTTGCCCGCCTTGGTCGCGGAGTTGATCGGGCAACCAGAGCCAGTCGGGTTGTAGCCAGCTTTCCAACCTCTGCCCGTAGTATTGCTGGGAGCATAATAGACATGACCGAGAAGTTTTCAGGCAGCTTCACCCAACAGGAGCCGATCCCCGATGATGCCATCGAGGCCGCAGTTGCGGTTATGCGCCATGGGCGGTTGCATCGCTACAACGTTGTCCCGGGCGAGATGAGTGAAACGGCGTTGCTCGAGCAGGAGTTCGCAGCCCAGATGGGCGCGAAATACTGCGTCGCTGTTGCATCGGGCGGTTATGCGCTTGCAACCTCATTGCGCGCTACTGGTGTAAAACCCGGAGATCCAGTGCTGACCAATGCCTTTACGTTGGCTCCGGTTCCCGGCGCGATTGCTTCGGCGGGTGGTCGACCGGTTTTTGTTGGTGTCACCGCGGGATTGACGATTGACCTCGAGGATCTCGCGGCAAAGGCAGGTCAGGCGAAAGTTTTGATGCTTAGCCATATGCGCGGCCATCTGTGCGACATGGATCGGTTGATGCAGATTTGTGATGAAGCCGGAATTAGGGTGATCGAAGATTGCGCGCATACGATGGGCGCGCGCTGGAACGGTACGCTGTCGGGACGGCAGGGCGCCATAGGGTGCTATTCTTGCCAAACATATAAACACGTAAACTCGGGTGAGGGTGGCTTGCTGATCACCGATGACGAGGAACTGGCGGCGCGAGCGGTGATGATGTCGGGTTCATACATGCTATACGAACGTCATGTGGCGGCGCCGGGACCGGAAGTGTTTGAGCGCATCAAGTACCATACTCCGAACATTTCGGGGCGGATGGACAATTTGCGGGCCGCGATCCTGCGCCCCCAGTTGCGCGATCTGGAAACACAGGTGGCGCGCTGGAACGATCGTTATCGCGAGATCGAGGCAGGCTTGCGTGACACGCCGGGCCTAACCGTTGTCGAGCGACCCGAGGCGGAATTCTATGTCGGATCGTCCATTCAGTTTCTTCTGCTCGACTGGTCCGCCGAACGCGTCGGCGAGGTGATCCGCCGATGTGCCGAGCGCGGGGTTGATCTGAAGTGGTTCGGCGGAACGGAACCCAGTGGCTTCACTTCGCGGTATGACAGTTGGCGCTATGCCGATTGTGAGCGCTTGCCAAAAACCGACCGCATTCTGGCTGGGGTCATTGACATGCGTGTTCCTCTGACATTCTCGCTGGACGATTGCCGTTTGATCGCACGCATCATTCGGGCCGAAGTCGGTGCGGTGTTTCAATCCTGAATGAACAAACACAGGCAGCGTCCGACACATTTTGAAGCGGCGTTCTGGAGACGGGGCGCCGTTTTTTTAGTTTCCGGTCGACGTGGGGTCGCGGGGAAACACAATCGTTGACCGAAAAGAGATTCGCTGTTATCTCATTATTGAACAAGTGTTCAATAATTGCGAGAGGAGAGCGCAGATGTTCACCGCGACCATGCAATTCGATCTGGGCGAAGATGTGAACGCCCTGCGTGATATGGTGCATCGCTGGGCCCAGGAACGGGTCAAGCCGATGGCCGCAGATATCGACAAGACCAATGAATTTCCCAACGATCTTTGGAAGGAGATGGGTGAGCTTGGCCTGCTGGGCATCACCGTGCCCGAGGAGTACGGCGGTTCGGGAATGTCGTATCTGGCTCACACAGTCGCCGTTGAAGAGATCGCGCGGGCCTCGGCCTCGGTATCCCTGTCGTACGGCGCTCACTCGAATTTGTGCGTGAACCAAATCAAGCTGAACGGTACCGAGGAGCAGAAACGCAAGTACCTGCCGCGCTTGGTCTCGGGAGAACATGTGGGCGCTCTGGCGATGTCCGAACCTTCGGCAGGGTCTGACGTGGTGTCGATGAAGTTGCGTGCCGAAAAGCGGAACGATCATTATCGCCTGAACGGCAACAAGTATTGGATCACCAACGGTCCGGATGCGGATACCTTGGTCGTCTATGCCAAGACCGATCCCGAGGCGGGATCGAAAGGGATTACTGCCTTTCTGATCGAGAAGGAGATGAAGGGGTTCTCGACCTCTAACCATTTCGACAAACTTGGAATGCGTGGCTCGAATACCGCTGAACTGATCTTTGAGGACGCCGAAGTGCCGTTCGAAAACGTGCTGGGCGAGGAGGGTAAGGGAGTTGCCGTCCTGATGTCTGGTCTCGACTATGAACGGGTTGTGCTGGCGGGTATCGGGCTGGGTATCATGGCGGCCTGCCTAGATGAGGTCATGCCGTATCTGGCCGAGCGCAAGCAGTTCGGCAAACCTATTGGCACGTTCCAGCTGATGCAGGGCAAGATTGCGGATATGTACACGGCGATGAATTCGTCGCGTGCCTATGTTTATGAGGTGGCCAAGGCCTGCGACCGCGGTGACGTGACCCGGCAGGATGCGGCGGCCTGCTGTCTCTATGCTTCTGAACAGGGAATGGTTCAGGCGCATCAGGCCGTACAGGCGATGGGTGGGGCCGGGTTCCTTTCGGATGCAGCCGTCAGCCGTATTTTCCGCGACGCCAAATTGATGGAGATCGGCGCAGGTACCAGCGAAATTCGCCGGATGCTGATCGGGCGCGAGTTGATGAATACTATGCTCTGAAAACGGATCGCCCCGCCACGGTTGAGGTGACGGGGCATTGCGGTGCAAGGATCAGAAACGATGAACGTAGGTGAGTCCAATCAGCCACGGATCGACTTCGGCAGTGCCGATACCGGCGCCGTCCAAGGTTACGTCAGTGTCGATATCGAACCAACGCACGTTCAGGCGGACAGCACCGGTGTCGCTGATCTGATAGTCAAGGCCAGCCTGCAGAGAAACGCCAAAGGAATCGTCGGCCTTGAGGTCGCCCAACGGCGATTGTTCATCAAAGAACACGGTATAGTTCAGGCCTGCGCCGACATAGGGCTTCCAGGCGCTGTTGGTCGGGAAGTGGTAGTTCAGCGACAGGGTTGGCGGCAGGTGCTTGACGCTGCCCGCGTCCACGCTTCCACCGAGGGTAACATCGTGCTCGAAGGGGGTGGCTGCCAGCAACTCGATCCCCAGGTTGTCGCGGATGAAATACTCGACAGTAAAGATCGGGCGCGTGTCATCATCGATCGACGCACTGAAGCCAGCAAGCGATCCGTTGTCGGATTTGGGGTCCAGGTAGCCGAAACCGACACCCACTGTCCAGTCGCCACGCGATTGGGCGAAAACGGGAGCGGCGAGGGCGGTCAGTGCCGTGGTCAATGCCAGTACGGCGGCTGTGCGTTTCATGGTGACTCCTTTAGAAACCGTTTGATTTCGCGCGTTAATGCCGTTTTCCGCATGTGTTCTGCGAAGTTCTCTGATTTGAATCAAATTCATCTGTGGTGGAGGCGTTTGCGAGGCAACCGTGAAGTGTTTGCGTTGGCTACGCCCCTTGCAAACAAGGGTATGAACAAGCATCGGCCGGAGGTCGTTTCGTGATGCGCATACCGGGTATGCATCTAGGAGGTGGATGGGATATTCCACCTCGTCTCAACATGGCGCGGCAATGTCTGCAAGGCGCCGATGATCAGACCGCGATCATCGACCTGACCGGCTCAGAACGGGTCGAAATCTCTTTTGCCGACCTGCGCCAGATGGTCGAACGCCTGTCCCGCCGCCTTCTGCACGAGGTTGCGCCGGGTGACCGGGTCGGCGTGCTGCTCAGTCAGTCCCCATGGTGTGCGGCGGCCCATCTCGCGATCTGGAAGATTGGCGCGATCTCGGTACCACTGTTCAAACTGTTCAAAAGGGATGCGCTGTGCACCCGCGTGGGGGATGCCGGGGCGAGGATCGTGCTGACCGACGCCGAAGGGGCAGCGTTGCTCGGCGATCTGGCCACCCCGTTTATGGTCGATGAAACCGGCGAGGATGGCGGGCCAGTGCCCTTTGCCGATACCGGCCCCGAGGATCCGGCGGTGCTGATCTATACCTCGGGCACCACCGGCAGCCCCAAGGGCGCGCTGCATGGCCATCGGGTTCTGACCGGGCATTTGCCAGGTGTCTCGATCAGCCACAATCATCTGCGCTACGGCGACTGCCTGTGGACCCCCGCCGATTGGGCGTGGATCGGGGGGCTCTTCGATGTGCTGATGCCGGGTCTTGCGCTGGGCATTCCCGTCGTTGCCGCGCGGCTTGAGAAATTCACCCCCGATGCCTGCGCTGACATCATCGCGCGCGGCGGAGTGCGGAACGTCTTTTTCCCTCCAACGGCGCTGCGAATGCTCAAGGCGGCGGATCAGGCAATCCTCGGTCTGCGCTCGGTCGCGTCCGGGGGTGAACCGCTGGGGGCCGAAATGCTGGCATGGGGGCAGAAGGCATTTGGTCTGACGATCAACGAATTTTACGGCCAGACTGAATGCAACATGGTCGTATCATCCTGCGCCGAAGATTTCCCTGTGCGCCCGGGCTGTATCGGTAAACCGGTGCCGGGGCATGAGATTGCAGTTGTCGATGAGGACGGCAACCCGACCGGCGAAGAGGGCGACGTGGCCATCCGGCGCGGCTCGGCCTCGATGCTGCTGGAATACTGGAACCGGCCCGACGCGACCGCTGAGAAGTTCCGCGGGGATTGGCTGATCACCGGTGATCGTGGCGTGTGGGAGGGCGACTATCTGCGCTTCGTGGGTCGCGATGATGATGTGATCACCTCAGCCGGATATCGCATCGGCCCAGCCGAGATCGAGGATTGCCTGCTGACCCACCCGGCAGTGGCGACGGTGGGGGTGGTCGGCAAACCCGACCACCTGCGGACTGAGATCGTAAAGGCCTACGTGGTATTGAAGCCTGGGATCGAGGCCTCATGCCAGGAGTTGCAGGATTGGGTGAAGGACCGTCTGGCGCAGTATTCCTATCCGCGCGAGGTGGCGTTTTTGGACGAGTTGCCGATGACGGTGACGGGGAAGGTCATTCGGAAGGAATTGAAGGCGCGGGCGGCGGGGGAGGGAAGCATATGAGGTCCAACCATAAACCCTCAGGTGAAACGCTCCTTGCTATGATCGACTCAGTTGACGTAAATTTTTATCGCACCTTTGATCCATTTTATTTTTGGACAATGGCGGACTGTGTACATGCTGCTAAACCATCAGCACTGCGATTGGTTGATCAGGAGAGTGGCCAAGTCCTGGAAGATCACCCCCTGCTAGAACGTTTACAAAGATCTAGAGAAAACTACGAGAGTTACGCATCCTACACTTTGCGAGCTCTGCGATATTTTTCATCGGAAACTCTCTTGCTTCTGCTGTTTGCTCAACCAATGAAAAACCCTTTTGCAAGGGTAGCTTCAGTAATGCGTGGTGACACTCTGCTAAAACCGGTTCGCGAAATTTCGAACGGACGAGTGCCAGTTGGATATGAGGCTAAGGTCGGGGATCGTTGTTTGTCCTTTGACGAATGGGTTTCGTACAGAGCTTTCGGCAATCATTCCCATCTCAAGGAAACCGAAACATTGGATTTGGTTTGCTTGGTTCAAGAAGAAGCGGAGCTGCTTTCTGAGCGAGGCGCCATTAGCGCGTACAAGCATGGTAAGCCGACCTCTTTTGGTGACGGAATTCGGTTGGAGCTAAAGAACGATGATGAACAGTATTTGCCTGTAAATGAGGTTTTGTCAGGAATTAACTGGGTGGATTGGTTTGAAAGAAGATCTCAGGGACTATCAATTGCTTTTTGCACTGAAGTTTTGGACCCGCACGGCGACAAAGAAAGACTTTTTGCTTCCGCTCTTTTTATGGACGCAGTTTGTCGAATTCGAAGAGAAAATTGTGCAGGTGATGGGTGTGAGGCAGTAGAAGTTCCCAGAGGCTTCAAGACCGGGCACAAGGTTCAACGACAAAAGTTCAAGTTTGAAATCAAGGCTGATGGAGGCGCAAAATGAAACTCACATCCAAGGCGATGCCCTCCTCGGACGGCTTCAAGCGAAACCGCGAGGCGCATCTGGCGGCTCTTGCGCAGATCAGCGAGGCGGCGGAGGCCGCGCGCATGGGCGGCGGCGAGAAATCCCGTGCCCGCCATGAAAGCCGCGGCAAGATGTTGCCGCGCAGGCGGGTGGCGAACCTGCTTGATCCGGGGTCTCCGTTCCTGGAAATCGGAGCTACGGCGGCGCATGGGATGTATGATGGCGCGGCCCCGAGTGCTGGTGTTGTTGCAGGTATTGGCCGCGTGCACGGGCAAGAGGTCATGGTAGTCTGCAACGACGCCACCGTGAAGGGCGGCACCTACTATCCGATGACGGTCAAGAAACACCTGCGGGCGCAGGAGATTGCCGAGGAAAACCATCTGCCCTGCATCTATCTGGTCGACAGTGGCGGCGCGAACCTGCCCAATCAGGATGAGGTGTTCCCGGACCGCGACCACTTTGGCCGTATCTTCTACAATCAGGCCCGGATGAGCGCGAAGGGTATCCCTCAGATCGCCGTGGTGATGGGGTCATGTACGGCTGGCGGCGCTTATGTGCCAGCGATGTCGGACGTGACGATCATCGTCAAGGAACAGGGCACCATCTTTCTTGCGGGGCCACCGCTGGTGAAAGCGGCGACGGGTGAGGTGGTGAGCGCCGAAGACCTCGGTGGCGGAGACGTGCATACGCGCCTTTCGGGCGTGGCCGATTACCTGGCAGAGGATGACGCACATGCTCTGGCTTTGGCGCGACGCGCGGTGCAATCACTGAACCGTCGCAAGCCGCTGACGGTGGATTGGGCCAGCCCCGAAGAGCCTGCCTTTGACCCCGAGGAAATCCTTGGCGTGGTTCCCGCGGACCTGAAGACGCCATATGACATCCGCGAGGTAATTGCGCGGTTGGTCGACGGCTCACGTTTCGACGAGTTCAAGCCGCGCTTTGGCGAGACCATCGTGTGTGGATTTGCCCATCTCAAGGGCTGCCCAATCGGAATTATCGCCAACAACGGCGTGATCTTCAGCGAGGCGGCGCAAAAGGCCGCGCATTTCGTGGAACTCTGCAGCCAGCGCAAGATCCCGCTGGTCTTCCTGCAGAACATTACCGGCTTCATGGTGGGTCGCAAATACGAAAACGAGGGCATTGCCCGTCACGGAGCCAAAATGGTGACGGCTGTGGCGACGACGAACGTGCCCAAGATCACCATGCTTGTCGGCGGTTCCTTCGGGGCGGGCAACTATGGCATGGCGGGCCGGGCCTATCAGCCGCGGTTCCTGTGGACATGGCCCAGTTCCCGAATATCGGTGATGGGTGGCGAACAGGCGGCGGGCGTTCTGGCGACCGTCAAGCGGGATGGCATTGAACGTTCGGGGGGCACCTGGTCGGCCGAGGAAGAGGCCGAGTTCAAGCGCCCGACGCTGGAGATGTTCGAAGAACAATCGCACCCGCTCTATGCTTCGGCCCGTCTGTGGGATGACGGCATCATCGACCCGCGCAAAAGCCGCGATGTGTTGGCCTTGTCGCTGAGCGCCGCGCTGAACGCCCCGATTGAAGAGACACGTTTCGGCGTGTTCAGGATGTGAGGGCTAGGATGCCAAGGGCGAGTTTCATTGCTTTCTTGGTGATTTGTTGGAACCACGGCGTGCTCGCGGCTCAGTGGTGGCCGGCACTGGGTTGGAATTGCGATGAGAAGGCTCGGCACTTCGCTGCATATACAATTTATTTTGACGCTAACAATCAGATGCCTGCCACAAGAGATGGTTTCTATGTTCCGATGGCAAAGGGTTGGGATAGTCCGAAAGAAGAAGTCCCGGTGCTAACGTGCGAACTTGGAAAGGCACAGAAAATTGAAATAATACGTGTCAGCCTAAAAGTGCCTTCTCCCAGAGGGGTGTGCGGAGCCGGGGCTTACTCCGATTACAGCTTGCGATACAACGGTATTGAACGCGCGCAGTTCGCGATTGGTTGCTCCGCAAGCACTTTTGTTAGCATCAGCGAAAACTACGGGCAGATCTGTAACACGGCGCAGTCCAACGACCCATGTCGACCTCTAAAAGAGGGCACGATTCCAATACTGAATGCCTTTGGGCATTTCAGCGAGAGGCCACAGTAATGTTCAATAAAATCCTAATTGCCAACCGGGGCGAGATTGCCTGTCGGGTGATGGAAACCGCTCAGAAAATGGGTGTGTCCTGCGTTGCGGTGTATTCCGATGCCGATGCCGGCGCCAAACATGTGGCGATGGCGGACGAGGCGGTGCATATCGGCGGCCCGGCGCCCGCCGACAGTTACCTCAAGGGCGACGTGATCATCGCTGCCGCTTTAGAAACCGGTGCGCAGGCGATCCATCCCGGTTATGGGTTCCTGTCCGAGAACCCCGGATTCGTGGATGCGGTCGAGGCGGCGGGGCTGACCTTTATCGGTCCCTCGGCCAGCGCGATCCGTGCGATGGGCCTCAAGGATGCCGCCAAGGCGCTGATGCACGAGGCGGGCGTGCCCGTGGTACCCGGCTATCACGGCGACAACCAGGATCCCGAACATCTGGCGGGCGCCGCCGATACCATCGGCTATCCGGTGCTGATCAAGGCGGTCGCGGGCGGCGGCGGCAAGGGGATGCGCCTGGTCGAGCGCCCGCAGGATTTCGCAGCGGCGCTCGACAGCGCGCGGGGTGAGGCCAAGACCGCCTTTGGCAATGACGCCGTGTTAGTCGAGAAATTCGTCGCCAAGCCCCGCCATATCGAAGTGCAGGTGTTTGGCGACGGTACCCATGCGGTGCATCTGTTCGAACGTGACTGCTCGCTGCAGCGGCGACACCAGAAGGTGATCGAAGAGGCCCCGGCACCCGGAATGACCTCCGAAATGCGTGAAGCGATGGGGCAGGCAGGCGTGCGTGCCGCCGAGGCGATAGGATACAAGGGGGCCGGAACCGTCGAGTTCATCGTCGATGCCTCGGACGGTCTGCGGCCTGACCGGTTCTGGTTCATGGAGATGAACACCCGTCTGCAGGTAGAGCACCCGGTGACCGAAGCCATTACCGGCGTCGATCTGGTGGAATGGCAATTGCGCGTGGCCGCCGGAGAGAACCTGCCGAAACGACAGGACGAACTGATCATTACCGGCCATGCTTTCGAGGCAAGGCTCTATGCCGAAGATGTGCCAAAGGGCTTTCTTCCCGCAACGGGAACATTGACCCACTTGCGTTTCCCCGACGAATGCCGCGCCGACAGTGGCGTGCGGGCGGGTGACACGATCAGCCCCTGGTACGATCCGATGATTTCGAAGGTTATCGTTCACGGTCCGACCCGAGAAGTGGCTTTGGCAAAGTTGGACCGGGCGTTGAGCGGCACGCAGGTGGGCGGGACCGTAACCAATCTGGCGTTTCTCGGAGCTCTGACCCGGCATACGGGGTTTGCAGCGGGTGATGTCGATACTGGCCTGATCGGTCGCGATCTGGAGGCGTTAGTTCAAGAGCCTATTGCCGAACCTCGGCACAAGGTGGCGGCGGCGATGACTGCATTGGGGTTGGTTGAAACTGAGGCGCATACTGGTTTTTCGATTTGGGCACCTTTGCACCGCGCAGTCGAGATATCCTGGCAGAACGAGCCGCGCGCGTTGGATGTACAGGTTCTGGGGCCGGTTCGGCAGCTATGGCAGGTCGGGGAAGATCAGGTGCTGGCAGAGCGTCGCAATGGGCGCTGGCAAATTGGAGGGCGTGCGATGCCCGACACCTCGACCGCGGGAAAAGTTGTCACCGTGTTTGACTGCTACGGTTTGGCTTTCGAAATAATTGATCCGCTGGATCGGGATGCGTCTGTCAGCGGCGATACCAATGTTATAGAAGCTCCCATGCCGGGGCTGGTAAAGGCCGTGTTTGCCAAGGCCGGTCAAGCTGTGAATGAAGGGGATCGTCTGGCCATTCTGGAGGCGATGAAGATGGAGCATTCGCTTTTGGCCGCCCGGGATGGAGTGGTCGCTGAAGTGCTTGCCAGCGCAGGCGATCAGGTGGAAGCTGGTGCGGCGCTTGTCCGGCTCAAGGACGATGCCGACTGAGTTCCCGCGCCTGTTTGGCAGTTGGACTGGGAATTTGTGACCAGAAAGAAGCAGGAGGCTCGCCCATGGCGGAGCGTGTGGAAATATTCGAAGTCGGTCCGAGGGATGGGCTTCAGAACGAGAAGCGTGAAATTCCGGTAACAGATAAGGTAGCGCTGGTTGATTGCCTGAGCCAGGCCGGGTTCAACCGCATTGAAGTTGCAAGCTTCGTGTCGCCCAAATGGGTGCCGCAGATGGCGGGTTCGGCCGAGGTTCTCGCGGGCATCACAAGGCGGAACGGCATTCGGTATGCCGCGCTGACACCAAATATGCGGGGCTATGAAGATGCTCTGGCGGCGGGAGCCGACGAAGTCGCCGTGTTCGCGTCGGCGTCGGAAGGGTTCTCCAGGGCCAATATCAACGCTACGATCGAGGAAAGCATCGAGCGGTTCGTACCCATTCTGGATGCTGCACGCCACATTGACATGCCGGTGCGCGGTTATGTGTCTTGTGTGACCGATTGCCCTTATGACGGGCCGACGGCGCCGGAGAAGGTCGCCGAAGTGGCTGATATACTGTTTTCGCGAGGCTGCTACGAGATTTCACTGGGCGATACGATTGGCCGGGCCACTCCGGACAAAATCGCCAGGATGCTGCTGGCCGTGCGGGAAAGGGTACCGGTTACGCGCCTTGCCGGACACTATCATGACACCGCAGGTCGGGCGATCGACAATATTGATGCGTCCTTGTCTTTAGGCGTAAGGGTTTTTGATGCCGCCGTCGGAGGGTTGGGCGGCTGTCCCTATGCGCCCGGCGCCGCCGGGAACGTGGCGACCGAAGCGGTTGACGCGCACCTTAAACGGCTGGGATACGAAACGGGTCTGGATGCCTCGGTATTGGAGCGGGCTGCAGGCATAGCTCGCGCGATGAGAGCAGGGTGAGGAAACAGCATGTTTGAAACGATCTCGCTGGAAACAGATGCGCGTGGTGTTGCGACGCTGACACTGGATCGGGCAGAAAAGCATAACGCGATGTCTGCGAAGATGCTGGCCGAGTTGACGGCTGCCGCAAGGCAATTGGCGGCGGACGAGGCTGTTCGGGTCGTGATCCTGACCGGGGCCGGCAAGACATTCTGCGCCGGTGGCGATCTGGGCTGGATGCAGGACCAGATGGCGGCTGATCCAAAGTCCCGCTTTGTCGAGGCGCGGAAGCTGGCCGAGATGCTGCAGGCGATAAATACATTGCCCAAGCCGGTGATCGGAGCCTTGCAGGGAAACGCCTTTGGTGGCGGCGTGGGAATGGCTGCGGTTTGTGATATCGCGATTGGTGTTGATATTCTGAAAATGGGCCTGACCGAGACGCGTTTGGGGCTGATCCCGGCAACCATCGGTCCCTATGTTATCGCCCGAATGGGAGAGGCGAGGGCGAGACGGGTGTTCATGTCGGCTCGTCTTTTCGATGCCAATGAAGCTGTTGAATTGGGGCTGCTGGCAAAGGCAGTACGGGGAGATAAACTGTCCGAAGCGGTTGAAAGAGAGGTGACCCCATACCTTGCCTGTGCACCTGGCGCCGTTGCATCTGCCAAGCGGCTCGCTCGACAACTGGGACCACGGATCGACGAAGATGTGATCAACCGGACGATTCAGGCTTTGGTGGACAGGTGGGAAACCGAAGAAGCGAAGGAGGGAATCGCGGCGTTCTTCGACAAAAGAAAACCTGCATGGATCACGTAGGTTTCACTTCTATTGCGTGCAAACCGGTATTTGCGAAAACATTCGATAAACCCGGTGCCTAACGCGGCGATTTAACCTGCCTGTCGCGTTCGCGCTTGGTTGACCCTCTGACCCGGCAGGGGTAGAGAATGTCCAGTCAACTCGCAAATTGACGGCACGTTCAAAGGTGGACGTGCAGGAAAGGAGCCATTCGTGGAAGAGCTGTTGCGGGAATACCTCCCGATCCTGGTTTTTCTGGCCGTCGCTGTCGGCCTTGGAATCGTCCTGATTCTCGCGGCTGTCGTTCTGGCTGTCCGCAACCCCGACCCCGAAAAGGTAAGTGCCTATGAATGCGGTTTCAACGCATTCGACGATGCGAGGATGAAATTCGACGTCCGCTTTTATCTGGTGTCGATCCTTTTCATCATCTTCGATCTTGAAATCGCAATGCTGTTTCCGTGGGCCGTGAGCTTTAAAGACATCAGCGACGTCGGGTTCTGGTCGATGATGGTGTTTTTGGCGGTACTGACCATCGGCTTTGCCTATGAATGGAAGAAGGGGGCCCTGGAATGGGAATAATGACAGGGGCGAACACAGCTGATGTCGACAAGGAAGTCGCGACCCGGGCCCTGAACGCGGAATTGCAGGACAAGGGCTTCTTGCTGACCTCGACCGAGGATATTATCAACTGGGCGCGTACGGGTAGTCTGCATTGGATGACCTTTGGCCTGGCCTGCTGTGCTGTGGAAATGATGCATACGTCGATGCCGCGTTACGATGCCGAGCGGTTCGGCATCGCGCCACGCGCGTCCCCACGCCAGTCGGATGTGATGATCGTGGCCGGAACTCTGACCAACAAGATGGCCCCGGCGTTGCGCAAAGTTTATGACCAGATGCCCGAGCCACGCTATGTGGTCTCGATGGGGTCCTGTGCCAATGGTGGCGGCTATTACCACTATTCCTATTCGGTGGTGCGCGGTTGTGATCGGGTTGTTCCGGTTGACATCTACGTTCCCGGTTGCCCGCCGACTGCCGAGGCGCTGCTTTACGGTCTGCTCCAACTGCAACGCAAGATTCGCCGCACGGGGACGATTGTACGATGAGCGAAACATTGAACGAACTCGGGACCCATATCGAACTCAAACGCCCTGATTGTGTTCTGGGCTGGGATGTGAGCTTTGGCGAACTCAATGTGGATGTTGCCCCTTCCAATCTGGTCGATTTTATCGATTTCCTGAAGTCCGACCCCAATTGCAGGTTTTCCAGCCTGGTGGACATCGCAGGCGTTGATTACCCCGATCGCGGCAAGCGGTTCGACGTGGTCTATCACTTTCTGTCGATGTACCAGAATCAGCGCATCCGTTTGAAGGTGTCGGTCCGCGAGGATGACATGGTGCCTTCGATCGTGGATGTGCACCCTTCGGCCAACTGGTTCGAACGGGAAGTCTTCGACATGTTCGGAATCCTGTTTTCCGGCCATCCCGATCTGCGTCGCATTCTCACCGACTATGGATTCCGCGGCTACCCTCTGCGCAAAGACTTCCCGACCACAGGTTACACAGAGGTCCGCTATGATGAGGCGCAAAAACGCGTCGTCTATGAACCTGTAGACCTTGTGCAGGAATACCGGCAGTTCGATTTCATGAGCCCCTGGGAGGGTGCCAATTATGTTCTGCCGGGGGACGAGAAACAGGAGAGCAAGTGATGGGTGGCATCTGGTGGCTGATCCTTTCCGCGCTGACGATCATTCCGATGGTCAAGCTGTTACCGTTCTTCGGGATCAACAAATATTGGTGCCTGGCTTGCCTGATCCCCTTCGGTACGATTGCGCTTTTGTGGTGGATGGGCCTGAAGTTGCAAGAACTGGAGCGCCGTTGAGATGCTGATGATGTTGGGGGAACTGATCGCACTGGGTGTGCTTGGGGTCCTGCTGGCGGGCGCTGCGGTTAAGGCTGTCGAGACGAAAAAAGTCCGCGTACGGGCTGATGCGAAAAAGAACAGACGAGGGCGTTGATGGACGGCTCAAGATACGATGACGGCAGCACGGACGCGCTGAGCGGAGAACAGAAGATCCGCAACTTCAACATCAACTTTGGCCCGCAACATCCTGCGGCGCACGGAGTTTTGCGTCTGGTGCTTGAGTTGGATGGCGAGATCGTTGAGCGCTGTGATCCGCATATCGGCCTGCTGCACCGTGGCACCGAAAAGCTGATGGAAAGCCGGACGTATCTGCAGAACCTGCCGTATTTTGACCGTCTGGATTACGTGGCACCAATGAACCAGGAACATGCCTGGTGTTTGGCCATCGAAAAGCTGACCGGTGTCGAGGTGCCGCGACGTGGCTCTCTGATCCGGGTTCTGTATTCCGAGATCGGGCGCATCTTGAACCACCTGCTGAACGTGACAACGCAAGCGATGGACGTGGGTGCGCTGACGCCGCCGCTCTGGGGCTTCGAAGAGCGCGAAAAGCTGATGGTGTTCTATGAGCGTGCCTGCGGCGCCCGCCTGCACGCCGCTTATTTCCGTCCGGGTGGTGTACATCAGGACCTGCCGCCGGAACTGCTGGACGATATCGAGGCGTGGAGCCACGAATTCCCCAATGTCCTAGATGACATTGACGGGCTGCTGACCGAAAACCGCATCTTCAAACAGCGCAACGCCGATATCGGCGTGGTGACCGAGGATGATATTCAGAAATACGGCTTCTCGGGCGTGATGGTGCGTGGATCGGGTCTGGCATGGGACCTGCGCCGCGCGCAACCTTATGAATGCTATGACGAGTTCGAATTCCAGATCCCCGTTGGCAAAAACGGCGACTGCTATGACCGCTATCTCGTCCGCATGGAAGAGATGCGCCAATCGCTGCTGATCATCCGTCAGGCCATTGCCAAAATCCGCGACTGCCCCGGTGACGTTTTGGCGCGTGGCAAAATCACCCCGCCGAAGCGCTCGGACATGAAGACCTCGATGGAAAGTCTGATTCATCACTTCAAACTGTACACCGAAGGCTTCCACGTTCCTTCCGGTCAGGTCTATGCTGCCGTTGAGGCCCCCAAGGGTGAGTTCGGTGTCTATCTGGTCGCCGACGGAACCAACAAACCCTACCGCGCCAAACTTCGCGCGCCGGGCTTCCTGCACCTGCAAGCCATGGACCACGTAGCCAAAGGCCACCAACTGGCCGACGTCGCCGCCATCATCGGCACCATGGACGTCGTATTTGGAGAGATTGACCGCTAATGCTCCGCCGTCTGCACCCCG
The DNA here is from genome assembly GCF_059612845.1 of Ruegeria sp. YKSE079. Lineage (NCBI taxonomy): Bacteria > Pseudomonadati > Pseudomonadota > Alphaproteobacteria > Rhodobacterales > Roseobacteraceae > Ruegeria > Ruegeria sp. YKSE079. The sequence continues at coordinate 44,775 of NZ_JBXWRJ010000019.1, forward strand.
AACAACCTGAGAGCTTTGCCTTCACCGCTGCCAACCAGCAATGGGCCGAAGCGCAGATCACCAAATACCCCGAAGGCCGTCAGGCCAGCGCGGTCATTCCGCTGCTGTGGCGCGCGCAAGAGCAGGAGGGCTGGCTGAGCCGTGCGGCGATTGAATCCGTCGCCGACATGCTGGACATGGCCTATATCCGTGTGCTCGAGGTGGCCTCGTTCTACTTCATGTTCCAACTGCAACCGGTTGGATCGGTTGCGCATATTCAGGTCTGCGGCACGACGTCCTGCATGATCTGCGGGGCCGAGGATCTGATCGCTGTCTGCAAGGAGAAGATCGCGGCCAAGCCACACATGCTGTCCGCCGATGGCAAGCTGAGCTGGGAAGAGGTGGAATGCCTCGGCTCGTGCACCAACGCGCCGATGGCGCAGATCGGCAAGGATTACTACGAAGACCTGACCGTTGAGAGCTTTGGCAGGATCCTTGATGATCTGGTGGCGGGGAAAGTTCCGACGCCGGGCCCGCAGAATGGTCGCTATGCGGCTGAGCCGCTCAAAGGTCTGACCAGTCTGACCGATTATGACAGCGGCAAAACCCAGTACAACGCGAGCGTTCAGTTGGCGAGCGATATCGGGGACACCGTCAAACGTATCGACGGCACTGAAGTACCACTGCTGACACCTTGGCTGGGCAAAGATGGCAAGGCTGCCGGAGCCAAGGCTGCGCCCAAGCCGCCCAAGACCCCAGCCGCACCGAAACCGGCAGTCAAACAGGCGGCCGAACCCAAAGTAACCGAAGTCAAGGAAGACGAACCTGAAATCCTGAAAGAGGCTCGGGGTGGCAAGGCTGATGACTTGAAGCTGCTGAAAGGCGTGGGGCCGAAACTGGAGCAGACGCTCAACGAACTGGGCTTCTATCACTATGACCAGATTGCTGCCTGGACACCGGAACAAGTGGCCTGGGTCGATGCTCGGCTCAAGTTCAAGGGCCGGATCGAGCGCGATGGTTGGATCGAACAGGCAGCTAAGCTGGCGACGGGTGAGGAAACCGATTTCGCCAAGCGCGCCAAGAAAAACGGGATCTACGAGGAGTAGCCCGAAAAAACGAGAATGAGTGGCGTTCCCTCCAGGGGGCGTCGGGATGAGCCGGACGAGATGGACACGGACAAGGAACTCGCCATTGCCCGAAAGGGTCGCCACATCGGACTGGTCATTGCGGTGACCATGCTGGCATGGCTTGCGCTGTCGCTGTTCATCGGTCCCGCATTGAAATTGGAAGCTCGCTATGCGTTGCTTTTCGATTTCGCGGCGCTTGCCGGTCTCATCTATGCGGTGATCAACATTTTTCAACTCTGGCGCATGCGCCAGGACAGCGAAGGGTAAACTAGCGATGCTGAAGGATCAGGACCGGATCTTTACCAACATCTACGGGATGCACGACCGCACGCTCAAAGGTGCGCAGGCCCGGGGGCATTGGGACGGCACCGCTGGCCTGATCGACAAGGGGCGTGACTGGATCATTCAGACGATGAAAGACTCAGGATTGCGTGGTCGCGGTGGTGCGGGATTTCCGACCGGTTTGAAATGGTCATTCATGCCCAAGGAAAGCGACGGTCGCCCCGCCTATCTGGTAGTGAACGCGGATGAATCCGAGCCGGGCACCTGCAAAGACCGCGAGATTATGCGCCATGATCCCCACACGCTGATCGAGGGTTGCCTGATCGCATCGTTCGCGATGAATGCGCATACGTGTTATATTTACATTCGGGGCGAGTACATCCGTGAGCGCGAGGCGCTTCAGGCCGCGATTGACGAAGCTTACGACGCCGGTCTTTTGGGCAAAAACGCTGCTGGATCGGGGTGGGATTTCGACTTGTTCCTTCACCATGGGGCAGGCGCCTATATCTGCGGAGAGGAAACTGCGCTGATCGAAAGCCTTGAGGGCAAGAAGGGCATGCCGCGCATGAAGCCTCCGTTTCCGGCGGGTGCGGGACTGTACGGCTGCCCGACCACTGTGAACAACGTGGAATCCATCGCCGTGGTCCCGACCATTCTGCGGCGGGGCGCGGACTGGTTCGCAGGCTTTGGTCGCCAGAACAACGCAGGCACCAAATTGTTTGCGATCTCGGGCCATGTAAACAACCCCTGCGTCGTCGAAGACGCGATGTCGATTTCTTTCGAGGAACTGATCGAAACCCATTGCGGCGGCATTCGCGGCGGCTGGGACAATCTGCTGGCCGTGATTCCGGGCGGGTCCTCGGTTCCTTGCGTGCGCGGAGAAAACATGCGCGACGCCATCATGGATTTCGACTATCTGCGGGGTGAGTTGGGCTCTGGTCTGGGCACGGCTGCGGTGATCGTGATGGACAAATCCACGGACATCATCAAAGCGATCTGGCGGCTGTCGAAATTCTACAAGCACGAAAGCTGTGGCCAGTGCACGCCTTGTCGTGAAGGCACTGGCTGGATGATGCGCGTCATGGATCGTCTGGTGAAGGGTGAGGCCGAGCTGGAAGAAATCGACATGCTGTGGGATGTGACCAAACAGGTCGAAGGGCACACCATTTGCGCGCTTGGCGATGCGGCCGCTTGGCCAATCCAGGGCCTGATCAAGAATTTCCGCGAAGAGGTTGAAGAACGCATCAAGGCCCAGAAAACAGGTCGTATGGGCGCCATGGCGGCGGAGTAAGGCAGATGGAAGTCTTTGAAGCATATTCGCACGCGATTGCCTCGCTGGTGATCTTCACCCTGATTGTTCTGGCATTGTCGCCGTTCTCGGCGTTGGCTAAGGCTGGCAAGGGGTTGGCTCCAGGCGCCACGCCTGAGCAGGATTATGCGGACAAGGCCTATCGTCTGAACCGCGCATACCTCAACGGGACCGAAACGCTGCCCGCCTTTCTGGCCGTGACGGTCGCGGCCGTTCTTGCCGGGGCAAGCCCGTTCTGGGTGAACCTGTTTGCCTCGCTGGTTCTGGTGGCCCGAGTTGCCATGCTGGTGGTTCACCTGCGCGGCATCGGCAAACCGCACAGTGGTGTACGTTCGGTTTTCTATGTGGCTGGCTGGGCTTGCATGGCGGTGTTGGCTGTTATGGCATTGGTGGCACTGTTTTGAACCGGTTTTTTCGATATCACGTAGCAGAAGCCTTTGATCGGCCGGACCACTCTGTGTCGCCCATCTGCACGCGGTCCCGGGCGCATCTTTCTGTTGCTGGCGTTTTGGTTATTGCTGCTGTCACTGCTGGGTGTGCGCGAGAGCAAAAGGCGAACCGAGTTTTGTTCGATGGGCACTTTTTTCCAACCAAGGCGCAAGCTGTGGACAAAAAGGTGTCTCTTGCCGATTTCACAGTGACCGTATCTGATGCGTCGCAGTCTGCAGACGGTGCGCGCGAAGCCGGTCGGTATGCAGGAACACGGTATTGCATCGAAAACTATGGGTCGTCCGACATCGTTTGGAAAGTCGGGCCTGACACCGACCCACAAAACCTGCGCATTGTGGACAACAAGCTGACTTTCGCGGGGACATGCCGGAGGCCATGAACGACTGTTCAGCATATCCTAGCCATCGGGAGCTGACGTTATCGAATAGCGTCAGGACATGGTTTCGCTTGGGGAAATCCCAATCGAAAGGATCTGTTGTGTCGAAGCTAACAGTCGCGTTCGCTGCCTTGTCTTTCTCAGTGCCGGCATTGGCCGGAGCTAAGCCCCCTTTGCGCGAAGTTCCACAGATCGCCGACGGCATCTTCACCATCGTGGTCGCCAATGAAATTCGCAAGACGTGTGACGATATCAACGGGCGCATTTTCAAGGGGATCGGCGAAATCCGGCGTTTGCGGGCCGAAGCGAACGCCTTGGGGTATTCCGATTCCGAAATCCGCGCGGTTCTGGATTCCGACGCGGAAAAGGAACGTATGAAGGCGCGTGGTCGGAAATACATGGCTGGGTTGGGCTTGAACTATGATAAACCGGGCGACCTGTGTCGGCTCGGCCAGCTGGAAATCAAGAACAAAAGCGCAATTGGCGCGCTACTGAGGGCGAATTAGATCATGTCTGACCTCCGCAAGATCAATATTGACGGGCAGGAAATCGAAGTCGATGGCTCGATGACCCTGATCCAGGCCTGTGAAGAGGCCGGAGTTGAAGTGCCGCGTTTCTGCTATCACGAGCGTCTGTCGATCGCCGGAAATTGCCGTATGTGCCTGGTTGAGGTCGTCGGCGGCCCGCCGAAGCCCGCAGCCTCGTGCGCCATGCAGGTGCGCGATTTGCGCCCTGGTCCGGAAGGTCAGCCGCCGGTCGTCAAAACCAATTCGCCTATGGTCAAGAAAGCCCGAGAAGGCGTGATGGAGTTCATGCTCATCAATCACCCGCTGGATTGCCCGATTTGCGATCAAGGCGGCGAATGTGATCTCCAAGATCAGGCGATGGCCTATGGCCTGTCGGGTACCCGCTTCAAGGAAGCAAAGCGAGCGGTTGACGATTTGGACCTTGGGCCGCTGGTTTCGACTGCAATGACCCGCTGCATCAGTTGCACACGCTGCGTGCGCTTCACCACCGAAGTCGCCGGGATCACTCAGATGGGTCAGACAGGGCGCGGTGAGGATGCCGAGATCACCTCGTATTTGAACCAGACGCTGGACTCGAACCTGCAAGGCAACATTATCGACCTGTGCCCGGTTGGGGCGCTGACCTCGAAACCTTATGCGTTTACAGCACGCCCGTGGGAATTGACGAAAACCGAAAGCATTGACGTTATGGATGCGCTTGGCTCAAACATCCGCGTCGACACCAAGGGGCGCGAAGTAATGCGCATTCTGCCGCGCAATCATGACGGCGTGAACGAGGAATGGATCTCCGACAAGACCCGGTTTGTATGGGACGGTCTGCGCCGTCAGCGTCTGGATAAGCCTTATGTCCGAGAGAACGGAAAGCTGCGCCCGGCAAGTTGGGCGGAGGCATTGGGCAGAGCCGCTGACGCCTTGAAAGGAGCGGAAAGAGCAGCGGGAATCGTGGGCGATCTTGCCCCGGTCGAAGCCGCCTTTGCGCTGAAACAAATGATAGAAGGGCTGGGCGGTGTTGTCGAATGCCGCACCGACGGCGCGCGATTGCCTGCCGGAAACCGTGGGGCGTATGCCGGTACTGCCGCCATCGAAAACATTGACTCCGCCGAACGAATTCTTCTGATCGGCACCAACCCGCGCGACGAGGCGCCCGTTCTGAACGCCCGCATCCGAAAGGCCTGGGCGCACGGGGCCGAGGTGGCTCTGGTGGGTCCGGCGGTCGATCTGACCTACCACTATCATCATATGGGCGACGACCGCGCGGCACTGCAAAAAGTCTTGGACATGGGGGGTGACGATGAAATCAAGAGCAAGCCCTCGCTGGTCATAGTTGGGCAGGGCGCGCTGCAAGAGGCGGATGGCGCTGCCGTTCTTGCCGCGGCGCAGACCATTGCCGCCAACACGGAAAGTGGTCTGATAATTCTGCACACGGCAGCCTCGCGCGTGGGCGCGTTGGATGTGGATGCCACCAACGAGGGCGGCATGGAAGCGGTCAGCGCTGCGGATGTAATCTATAATCTCGGGGCAGACGAGGTCGAAATCGGTGAGGGCGCATTTGTCATTTACCAGGGCAGTCATGGCGACCGCGGTGCACATCGCGCAGATGTAATTCTGCCGGGGGCAGCGTATACCGAGGAAAACGGCCTGTTCGTGAACACCGAGGGTCGCCCGCAGCTAGCAATGCGGGCCGGTTTTGCGCCGGGCGAGGCAAAGGAAAACTGGGCGATCCTGCGCGCACTCAGCGCCGAATTGGGGACGGCCCTGCCTTACGACACTCTGGCGCAACTGCGAATGGCTATTGTTGAGGCCATTCCGCATCTGGCCCGTATCGACGAAGTGATCAAGAACGAGGTGCAGCTGCTTGATGCCGGGGCTTTGGGTAAGGCTAGCTTCCGGAATGCGGTAAAGGACTTCTATCTGACCAACCCGATTGCGCGTGGTTCACAACTGATGGCTGAACTGTCGGCTCAGGCAAAAGCACGCATTGCAGAGAAGATCGCGGCAGAATGAACCAGATCTGTTTCATATCTCCGATAATGGCGCATACCGTCTTGGGCGGTGTCGTCGTGCGTCAAATGCGCATGGAACCGAACAATAAGGGTGGCGTTGCGGCGACGGATGCTGTTTACACCAACGCGCCGACCCAACCGCAGGACTTGCTGGTCTTTGGCCAAAGCATGAAGCGCGGGAAACGGAATACCTACGGTGTGAGGACAAATGGCTGATTTCTTTAACACCCCAGGCGGAATAGCCATCATCATTCTGGCGCAGGTGCTTGCTGTTGTTGCCTTTGTGATGATCTCGCTTCTTTTTCTGGTCTATGGCGACCGCAAGATTTGGGCTGCTGTTCAGATGCGGCGCGGGCCCAACGTGGTGGGGATCTATGGCCTGCTGCAATCGGTGGCCGACGCGTTGAAATACGTGGTCAAGGAAGTGGTCATTCCTGCCGGAGCAGACCGCGCCGTCTTTATCCTCGCACCGTTGACCTCGTTCGTGTTGGCGATGATCGCCTGGGCGGTGATCCCGTTCAACGATGGTTGGGTACTGTCGGATATCAACGTCGCGATCCTCTATGTCTTTGCTGTGTCCTCGCTGGAGGTTTATGGCGTGATCATGGGCGGGTGGGCGTCAAACTCAAAGTACCCGTTCCTGGGCTCGCTGCGCTCTGCTGCACAGATGATCTCTTATGAAGTTTCGATCGGCCTGATCATCATCGGCGTGATCATCTCGACCGGATCGATGAATTTTGGCGAGATCGTGCGAGCGCAGGACGGCAATCTGGGCCTGTTCAGCTGGTACTGGCTGCCACATTTCCCGATGGTCTTCCTGTTCTTCATCTCGGCACTGGCTGAAACGAACCGACCACCGTTTGACCTGCCCGAAGCGGAATCGGAACTGGTGGCGGGTTATCAGGTCGAATACTCCGCCACGCCCTTCCTGCTGTTCATGGCAGGCGAATACATCGCCATCTTCCTGATGTGCGCGCTGACGTCGCTGCTGTTCTTCGGCGGCTGGCTGTCACCGATCCCGGGCCTGCCGGACGGCGTGCTGTGGATGGTCGCCAAGATGGCATTCTTCTTCTTCCTCTTCGCGATGGTCAAGGCGATCACCCCGCGCTACCGCTACGACCAGCTGATGCGCTTGGGCTGGAAAGTGTTCCTGCCGTTCTCGCTGGTCTGGGTGGTCTTCGTGTCTTTTGCGGCGAAATTCGACTGGTTCTGGGGCGCGTTCGCCCGTTGGAGCGTGGGTTGATGGAGCAGAAAATGCGACACATATTTGCCTCGCTCATTATGTTCACTTATTTGAACGCACCTGCCTATGCTGCCGAAACTGAACCGGGCGAAGTTCAGAGTTTGCTTGATGTTGCTCACAAAGTTTGTGCGCCTGAGTTCAAAATAGTATTCCAATTCGATGAAGGTCTTCGTGAATCCTTCTCAAACGAGTTGGGCCAAAAATACCCGCTCGTGTCTGCAGAGCAGCATCTGGCTTTTGACAAATACGTAATCGGATCCGTAGTAAACGCGATCCAAATCGGAGACATGGCTGCGTACATGGTGGCTTTGAAGAGCCGAAAACCTATCCCGGACCCGGTGCGCCATAAATCAATGGCACTATTGGATCTGGTAGAGTGCCTGCGAATAACGCCGGATGACAAAGAACGGCTTTCTGAATTCGTTGAGGTGAGCGTCGAGGCTGGAAATCTACCTAACCATGTCAACGTAAAGACCTTGCTTTCAGCGCAAACTGATGCCGAGTGCAAGCACGCGATTGAGGCCGGCCGCCGGGTTTTGGCAGTTGATGCAAATGCTTCAGATGTGAGCGAGCAAGTTCAGTTTATTCTCGAAGATACTTTTGGCCATTGCGAGGAGGATTCATAAGATATGTCTCAAATCGACTACACCCGCGCTGCCAAATACTTCCTGCTGCAGGATTTCTGGGTCGGCTTCAAACTGGGAATGAAGTACTTCTTCGCCCCCAAGGCCACGGTGAATTACCCGCACGAAAAAGGCCCCCTGTCTCCGCGTTTCCGGGGTGAGCACGCCCTTCGCCGTTATCCGAACGGTGAAGAACGCTGCATCGCCTGCAAACTATGCGAGGCGATCTGCCCGGCGCAAGCCATCACCATCGACGCGGAACCACGCGAAGACGGCAGCCGCCGTACCACGCGTTATGATATTGACATGACCAAGTGCATCTACTGCGGTTTCTGCCAAGAGGCCTGCCCGGTGGATGCAATCGTCGAAGGCCCGAACTTTGAATTCGCAACTGAGACCCGCGAGGAGCTGTTCTACGACAAGGAGAAGCTGCTCGACAACGGCGAACGCTGGGAAGCCGAGATTGCCCGCAATCTGGAAATGGACGCGCCTTACAGATGAGTGATACGCCGACAAATCCGTTCGAGCTGATGATGAAGCAGGCTCAGGACATGGCCAAGGCTATGAACCCGGCGATGGAAAGCTTCTCGCCCAAAGGGTTCGAAGCGCTGTGGCCGACCATGCCAAAAGAGGTCATGGAGATGATGTTCGGCAACACCGTCAACAAGGACGGGCTGGATGCCAAGACCCGACTGCTGTTGACGTTGGCCGGGCTGACCTGTCAGGGCGCTCAGGCGGATTCAGCCGTGCGCCAGACCGTGCGTCATGCGCTGGAAGCGGGTGCCAAGAAACAAGAGATCGTGGAAACGATCGGTCAGATGTCGGTTTTTGCCGGCATCCCGGCCATGACCCGCGCGCTGGATCTGGCGCAAGAGGTCATGGGCGACAACGAGGATGAGGATCAATGACCGTCTTTGCCTTCTATCTGTTTGCCATCAGCGCCATCACCGGCGGGCTGTTCACGGTGATCAGCCGCCAACCGGTGCACTCGGTCCTGTGGTTGATCCTGGCGTTTCTCTCCTCGGCGGGGCTGTTCGTTTTGCTAGGGGCGGAATTTGTCGCCATGCTGCTGATCATCGTCTATGTCGGCGCGGTGGCGGTTCTATTCCTTTTCGTGGTGATGATGCTGGATGTGGATTTTGCCGAACTAAAGGCTGAGATGGCGCGATACATGCCGCTGGCGCTGCTGATCGGGCTGGTGATCCTGATGCAGTTCGTCATGGCATTCGGTGCCTGGGAAAGTGCGCATGGTGCAGCTGAGCAACTTGCGCAGCCTGTGCCTAGCGACCGTCACAATACCGAGGCTCTGGGCCTCATCATCTATGATCAATATTTCCTTCTGTTCCAGCTGGCGGGCCTGATCCTGCTGGTGGCGATGATCGGCGCCATCGTGCTGACGCTGCGCCACCGTCAGGACATCAAGCGTCAGGACATCATCGGCCAGATGATGCGCGACCCGGCCAAGGCGATGGAACTGAAGGACGTGAAACCGGGGCAGGGACTTTGAGACGATGATCGGACTTGAACACTATCTTACGGTCGCGGCGACGCTGTTCGTCATCGGCATCTTTGGTCTCTTTCTGAACCGCAAGAACGTCATCATCCTGCTGATGAGTATCGAGCTGATGCTGCTGGCGGTGAATATCAACCTTGTGGCTTTCTCGTCCTTTCTTGGCGATCTGGTGGGGCAGGTATTCACGCTGTTCGTGCTGACCGTCGCCGCCGCCGAGGCCGCGATTGGTCTTGCAATTCTGGTCTGCTTCTTCCGCAACCGCGGCACGATTGCAGTCGAAGACGTCAACATGATGAAGGGGTAAGAGATCATGGAAACAACCATCCTCTTTGCCCCGCTGGTGGGCGCCATCCTTTGCGGGTTCGGCTGGAAATTCATTGGTGAAAAAGCGGCGCTCTGGACCGCTACGGGCCTGCTGTTTCTTGCCTGTATTCTCAGCTGGATCGTTTTCTTTACTTTCGACCCGTCCGCCCATTCAGGCGGGTCCTATTCGGTACCTGTTCTTCGATTCATTGAAAGCGGAACGTTGTCTACCGAATGGGCGATCCGTCTGGACCGGCTGACCGCGATCATGCTGATCGTGGTGACGACCGTTTCGGCGCTGGTGCATCTCTATAGCTTTGGCTATATGGATCACGACCCGCAATGGCGCGAAGGCGAAAGCTACAAGCCGCGTTTCTTTGCCTATCTCAGCTTCTTTACCTTTGCGATGCTGGCTCTGGTGACCTCGGACAATCTGGTACAGATGTTCTTTGGCTGGGAAGGCGTGGGCGTCGCATCTTACCTCCTGATCGGGTTCTACTATCGCAAGCCCACAGCCAACGCGGCCGCCATCAAGGCTTTCGTGGTCAACCGTGTGGGCGACTTTGGGTTTGCGCTGGGGATATTCGGACTGTTCTTCCTGACCGACAGCATCAACTTTTCCGACGTGTTTGCATCGGCGCCGTCGCTGGCGGAAAGCAAGCTAACCTTCCTATGGGGTGAGTGGACCTCGATCGAGGTCATCTGCGTACTGCTGTTCATCGGAGCGATGGGCAAGTCGGCGCAACTGATCCTGCACACCTGGCTGCCGGACGCGATGGAAGGCCCGACGCCTGTGTCGGCGCTGATCCACGCCGCGACCATGGTGACCGCAGGCGTGTTTCTGGTCTGCCGCATGTCTCCGCTATTTGAATTCGCCCCGGGGGCTGCCGGTTTCGTGACCGTGCTGGGCGCCTCAACTGCATTCTTTGCCGCGACCGTGGGTTTGGTGCAAACCGACATCAAACGTGTCATTGCCTATTCGACCTGTTCTCAGCTGGGCTACATGTTTGTGGCGGCGGGCGTGGGCATGTATTCGGCTGCGATGTTCCACCTGTTCACACATGCCTTCTTCAAGGCGCTGTTGTTCCTTGGGGCCGGTTCCGTGATCCACGCCATGCATCACGAACAAGAGATGACCGAATATGGCGGTCTGCGCAAAAAGATCCCCTATACCTTCTGGGCGATGATGATCGGTACCCTGGCGATTACCGGTGTCGGTATCCCGCTGACCACCTTTGGTTTTGCCGGTTTCCTGTCAAAAGACGCGATTATCGAAAGCGCCTACGCGGGCGGGTCAAGCTATGGCTTCTGGTTGTTGGTAGTTGCTGCCGCGTTCACCTCGTTCTACAGCTGGCGTCTGATCTTCCTGACCTTCTATGGCGAGCCGCGCGGCGACAAGCACACGCATGAACATGCGCATGAAAGCCCGATGGTCATGCTGGTTCCGTTGGGTATTCTATCGCTGGGAGCAATCTTTGCGGGCATGATCTGGTACGGAAACTTCTTCGGTCATGCCGATAAAGTTGGCAAGTTCTATGGCATTTCCGTTGTCGAAGCTTCAGCTCATGTCGAAGCCGACAGCCAAGCCGCCACCACGGATCATGGGGAGGAAACTGCTGACGCGGCCAGCGACAGCCACGGCCAAGAAGCAGTTCATGCGGCAACCACCGACGAGGGGCATGGCGAGACGGATACCGGTCATGACGAAGCAGCGATCTCGGGTGAACATCACTATGTGTTTGCCGGCAAACCGGGCGAAGGCGGTATCTATATCGGTGAGAACAACCATGTTCTTGATGACGCTCATGCCGCACCGAAATGGGTAAAGGTTTCCCCCTTTGTCGCAATGGTGCTTGGCTTTGGCTTGGCCTATCTCTTCTATATCGTGAATCCGACACTGCCGGTGCGACTGGCTCAGAACCAACGTCCACTGTACCTGTTTCTGAAGAACAAGTGGTACTTTGACGAAATTTATGACGCGATTTTTGTCAAACCTGCAATGGCTCTTGGGCGGTTCCTGTGGAAACGCGGTGATGGAAACACAATCGACGGCTTCCTGAACGGAGTAGCAATGGGCATTGTTCCCTATTTCACCCGCCTCGCAGGCAAGGCGCAGTCGGGGTACATTTTCACTTATGCCTTCTGGATGGTTCTGGGGCTTGCTGCCCTGGTCACCTGGATGTCGATCGGCGGAGGGGCGCACTGATGGACAATATCCTCTCCATTGTAACCTTTATTCCGGCCGTTGCTGCACTGATTCTTGGCCTGTTCCTACGGGGCGATGACGCGGCGGCGCAGCGCAATGCCAAGATGACGGCATTGTTTGCAACCACGGTAACCTTTCTGGTCTCAATCGGCATCTACACAGGCTTTGATCCTTCGAACACCGGCTTCCAGATGGTGGAAGAGGGTGAATGGCTGATGGGCCTGAAATACAAGATGGGCGTGGATGGCATCAGCGTTCTGTTCGTGCTGCTGACCACTTTCATCATGCCGCTGACCATTCTGGCCAGCTGGAATGTGACAGACCGCGTCAAGGAATACATGATTGCTTTCCTGCTGCTGGAAACGCTGATGCTGGGCGTGTTCATGGCGCTGGATCTTGTGCTGTTCTACCTGTTCTTCGAGGCAGGTCTGATCCCGATGTTCCTGATCATCGGCATTTGGGGCGGCAAGGACCGCATCTATGCCAGCTTCAAGTTCTTCCTTTACACCTTCCTCGGCTCGGTTCTGATGCTGGTTGCGATGGTTTATATGTATGCAGATGCCGGTACCACCGACATCGAAGCGTTGATGAGCCATCAGTTCTCGTCCGAAGGCTTCAACGTGATGGGGATTTATGTCGTGGGCGGCGTGCAGACGCTGATGTTCCTGGCTTTCTTTGCCTCATTTGCAGTGAAGATGCCCATGTGGCCGGTTCATACCTGGCTTCCTGACGCACATGTTCAGGCGCCCACTGCAGGTTCGGTCGTTCTTGCGGCGATCCTCTTGAAAATGGGCGGCTACGGTTTCCTGCGCTTCAGCCTGCCGATGTTCCCGGTGGGAGCGGCGGTCATGACCGACGTCGTGCTGTGGATGTCTGCAATTGCGGTTGTTTACACGTCGCTGGTCGCGCTGGTGCAGGAGGACATGAAGAAGCTGATCGCCTATTCGTCGGTTGCGCACATGGGTTTTGTCACCATGGGCATCTTTGCTGCCACCCAACAAGGGATTGATGGGGCGATTTTTCAGATGCTCAGCCACGGTTTCATCTCTGCCGCACTCTTTCTTTGCGTTGGTGTGATCTATGACCGGATGCACACACGCGATATCGAGGCCTATGGCGGTCTGGTTATCCGCATGCCGGCTTATGCGCTGGTATTCATGCTGTTCACCATGGCCAATGTCGGATTGCCGGGTACCTCAGGCTTCATCGGAGAGTTCCTGACCCTGATGGGAACATTCCCCGTCAACACTTGGGTAACAGCCGTTGCGGCATCGGGTGTGATATTCTCGGCTGGCTACGCACTGTGGCTTTATCGCCGTGTGGTCTTTGGTGATTTGATCAAGGAAAGCCTGAAATCGATCACCGACATGAGTGCCCGCGAGCGACTGGTCTTTGCGCCGCTGATCGTCATGACCATTCTGCTGGGCGTCTACCCGTCGCTGGTCACAGACGTGATCGGCAACTCGACGGCTTCACTGATTTCGAACTATGACACGGCTCTGGCCGCGGCTGAGGCCGCGACCCAGGTCGCTGCATCGCATTAAGGGAGCTGTGGAGACATGATCCAGGCTGATCTGACTGTAATTTTGCCGGAAATCGTTCTGGCTGTCTACGCGATGGCGGCTCTCATCGGGGCTGTCTATACCAGCAAAGACGCTCTGGCTCCAATTTTGGTCTGGGTGACCGCGGGCCTGATGGCAGCGCTTTCGTTCTGGATTGCCACCAATGGCGGCACGACGCGTGTTGCGTTCAATGGCATGTTCGTGGATGACAGTTTCGCCCGGTTTGCCAAGGTTGCGATCCTATTGGCTGCAGCCTCAGTTCTGGTGATGAGCCAGGAGTACATGTCGCGCCGTGGTCTGCTGCGCTTTGAATACCCGCTTTTGGTGGCGCTTTCGGCTGTCGGCATGATGATGATGGTCAGCGCGGGCGATTTGATGTCTCTCTATATGGGGCTCGAATTGCAGTCCCTGTCGCTCTACGTAGTCGCGGCCCTGCGCCGGGACAGCGCCAAATCGACCGAAGCAGGATTGAAATATTTCGTGCTTGGCGCGCTGAGCTCGGGTCTTCTGCTCTATGGCGCATCATTGGTCTATGGCTATTCTGGAACGACGCTGTTTTCCGGTATCATCAAGACGGCGCAACACGGCGATGTGTCGATTGGATTGCTGATAGGTCTGATCCTGCTGATCTCGGGTCTGGCCTTCAAGGTGTCAGCGGTTCCGTTTCACATGTGGACACCGGATGTCTACGAAGGTTCTCCGACCCCGATCACCGCTTTTTTTGCGACAGCTCCGAAAGTTGCGGCGATGGCACTGTTCGCCCGTGTCATGCATGACGCGTTTGGCGGCGCTGTGGCAGACTGGCAGCAAGTGATTGTTCTGCTTTCCGTCCTTTCGATGTTCCTAGGTGCCTTTGCTGCCATTGGGCAGCGCGACATCAAGCGGCTGATGGCTTATTCGTCGATTGCCCATATGGGCTATGCCCTGATCGGTCTGGCTGCGGGCACTCAGTTGGGCATCAAGGCGATGCTGATGTACTTGGCGATTTATGTCACCATGAACGTTGGCACTTTCGCCTTTATCCTGATGATGGAGCGGGACGGCAAACCCGTGACCGATATCGACGCGTTGCGCCAGTTTGCGCGCCGCGATCCGGGTAAGGCGTTGGCAGTCCTGATCCTGATGTTCAGCTTGGCCGGCGTGCCGCCAATGCTTGGATTCTTTGCAAAATTTGGCGTTTGGCAGGCGGGTATCGATGCAAGTCTGACCGGCTTGGTCATCGCTTCGGCCATAGCATCAGTGATCGGAGCGTTCTACTATCTGCGGATCGTTTTCTACATGTACTTCGGTGCAGAAAACGAAGATCCGATCGATACACATTCGTCGCCGGTTCTTTGGGTTGCCCTGATGGGATCGGCCGCGCTGATGCTGGTTGGTGTGTTCTATCAATTCGGTGTCGAAGGAGCCGCTGCGGCAGCGGCAGCAACACTTGTCAACTGATAGGGTGGCAAATCCGAAAAAGGAGGCTCGGTTTTTGGACCGGGCCTTTTTGTCGTGAGTGACTGGCCACACGGTTACGGGCTCCACATTCTGGACGAAGTGGATAGCACGCTGAACGAAGCCGCCAGAATTGCGTCATCTCTACGTGGGCCGGTCTGGATCATGGCGCACCGCCAGACCGCGGCGCGCGGGCGTCGGGGCCGTGTCTGGACTCACCCACGCGGCAATCTCGCAGCAACTTTGGTCATGCGCCCCGAAGGACCACCAGAACAGGTTGCGCTGCGCAGTTTTGTTGCGGCATTGGCGCTTTTCGATGCCTGTCATGCCGTCACCGGTCGAACGGATGGTCTGGCTTTGAAGTGGCCAAATGACGTGCTGCTGAATGGCGGCAAGCTTGCGGGTATATTGCTAGAGAGTACCGGACAAGGCCGCGGGGTTTCGCATCTGGCGATCGGCATTGGTGTCAACCTCGTCGAAGCGCCTCCGCGCAACCTGATCGAACCCGGCGCGGTGCGCCCGGTTTCGCTTTTGTCAGAAACCGGCTCGCAAGTGGGGGCAGAGGATTTTCTGACCGAGTTGGCGGCTGCCTTTGCGCACTACGAGACTCAATTCCTGACCTACGGCTTTGAGCCGATCCGAACGGCGTGGCTTGCTCGGGCCGCTCGGCTGGGAGAGGCTATCACCGCCCGCACCGCGACGTCCGAGACCGTAGGAACGTTCGAAACGGTGGACGGCGAAGGTAACCTTGTCCTAAACACGGCCAAGGGCCGCGCAAGGATCGCGGCGGCGGACGTGTATTTCTGAAGGGTTTTCCAATGCTTTTGGCGATTGACTGCGGCAATACCAATACCGTCTTTTCGATCTGGGACGGTGAGAAGTTCCTGTGCACCCTTCGGACCTCGACGCACCACGCACGCACGGCGGATGCATATTTCACCTGGTACTCGACGCTGGTGAAGCACTACGGGATCGAAGCGGAAATCTCGGACGTCATCATTGCGTCCACGGTCCCGCGTGTTGTGTTCAATCTAAGGGTTTTTGCCGACCGGTTTTTTGGTTGCCGACCGCTTGTCGTCGGGAAGCCTGACTGCCTTTTGCCGGTGAACCCGCGTGTCGATGAAGGGACTTACCCGGGCCCTGACAGGCTTGCCAATGCTGCAGGCGCGTTTGACCGGCATGGCGGCAATGTCGTTGTTGTAGATTTCGGAACGGCCACGAATTTCGATGTGGTGGCGGCTGACGGGGCCTATGTCGGCGGGATTATCGCGCCGGGCGTTAACCTGAGCCTTGAAGCCTTGCACATGGGGGCCGCGGCGCTGCCTCATATCGATATCAGCCGCCCCGAGAAAGTGATCGGAACTAATACCGTTGGTTGCATTCAGTCGGGGGTGTATTGGGGGTATTCGGGTCTGATCGAAGGTCTTATAAGCCGGATCAAGGCGGAATACGGAATGCCGATGCAAGTTGTCGCCACTGGTGGGCTGGCACCATTGTTCGATCAGGCGGATGTGGGGTTTGACGTGATCGAAGACGACCTGACGATGCACGGCTTGACGGTCATCCATCAATACAACAAGGAAAATATTTCGGCATGAGCAGTGACAGATTGATTTACCTGCCTCTCGGTGGGGCGGGTGAGATTGGAATGAATGCCTATGTCTACGGGTATGGCAAACCGGGGCAGGAGCGTTTGATCCTGGTCGATCTGGGGGTGGCTTTCCCTGACATGGACAGCTCGCCCGGTGTCGATCTGATCTTTGCGGATATCTCGTGGTTGAAAGAGCGGGCGGATCGGCTTGAGGCAATATTTGTCACCCACGCGCACGAAGATCACGTTGGCGCTGTCGCGCATTGCTATGAGACGTTGGGCGCGCCGATTTATGCGCGGGCATTTACGGCCAATATCGCCCGCCACAAGATGGAGGATCTGGGGCATTCTCCGGACGTCGTTCAAACGGTGTCCGCCTGGCCAGAGCAGGTTAACGCCGGGCCGTTTTCAGTCGGGTTTCTGCCGGTATCTCATTCGATTCCGGAAAGCGCCGGATTGGTAATCGATACACCCGCAGGGCGCGTCGTGCATTCGGGAGATTTCAAACTCGACCCAGAACCGGTTGTCGGAGAGCCATTTGATCCAGATCTCTGGGCCAGCGTGGCCGGCGGCGGCGTCAAGGCGCTGATCTGCGACAGTACCAACGTGTTTTCTACGCATCCGGGGCGATCAGAATCCGAATTGGGACCCGAAATCACAAAGCTTGTGGCGAACGCAACTGGTATGGTGGTCGCGACGACTTTTGCCTCGAACGTAGCTCGGGTCAAAACTCTTGCCGAAGCCGGTGAGCGCGCAGGACGCTCGGTGGTTCTGTTGGGGCGCGCGATGCGCCGCATGATTGAGGCGGCGACGGAAACTGGTATTCTTGGAGATTTCCCGCGTGTGGTCAGCCCAGAGGAAGCAGCGGACATGCCGCGCCAGAACCTGATGCTGATCGTCACCGGCAGCCAGGGTGAGCGCCGCGCCGCCAGTGCGCAACTGGCGCGTGGCAAGTACCGTGGTCTGGAGATGGCCGAAGGTGACCTGTTTCTGTTTTCTTCCAAAACCATTCCGGGGAATGAGCGCGGAGTAATCCGTGTCATCAACCAATTCAGTGAAAAAGGCGTGGATGTTGTTGATGACAGCACGGGTTTGTATCACGTTTCGGGTCATGCGAACCGACCAGATCTGGAGCGGATTCACGCCCTGATTGATCCGCAGATGGTTATCCCGATGCATGGCGAACACCGGCACTTGCGCGAGCACGCCAAACTGGCAGAGGAAGGCGGGCGAACCAGCATTGTTGCGGTCAACGGGATGAAGATTGACTTGACCGGTGATACCCCAGTGGTTGCCGAATATATCGAGACCGGTCGTACTTATCTTGACGGCACGGTTAAGATCGGCGCGCTTGATGGTGTAGTACGCGACCGTATCCGCATGGCGCTGAATGGCCATGTCACGGTGACAACAATTCTGGATGAAGAGGACGAGCCTTTAGGGGAGCCGTGGTGTGACGTGATCGGTCTGCCTGAGATAGGAAGCTCAAAAGCAGGGCTGATCGAGATTCTTGAGGAAGACCTCAACCAATTCCTGATGCGAGCCGAAGCCAAGACACTGGGAGACGATGACAAGCTCGAAGAAGCGCTCCGACGTATCGTTCGTCAGACCGCGCAGAGTGAGATCGGCAAAAAGCCGGAAGTTACCGTGGTCGTGAGCCGCATGCGCTAGTTTGGTGCTTCAATGCGTATCGGGCATCGGATAGCCGCGCAGGCGCAGGAAAAGGCTCGCTTCGTCATTGTTGTGGAAATAGGGCACTGAAACTGGCGGGGTGGGGTCGGCGGCGCGGGCCGCAACCTCGGCCAGAACGACTTCGGTAATGAATGGCAGGTCGAACTTGCGGACTTCGCTCAGCGGAATCCATTGCAAATGAGACAGTTCATCCGATGCATGGGTGAAGTCGTCCAGGTTTCCCTGAATTTCGCAGGCATCGACAAGAAAGAACCGTGCATCGAACCGACGAGGGCGTCCTGGAGGAGTCAAGGCGCGGAACACGAACTGCAGTGCCTCGGCAGCGGGGATGTAACCGGTGGCCGCGAAACTCTGCCAGTCATCAGGAATTGATCCGGCCCAGTTTCCGGGTTTGCCCAGGATCAGGCCGGTTTCTTCCCAAAGCTCACGGATCGCCGCGACGGCAAGCGCGTGCTGCAGGTCTGCGGGGGCCTTTTCTGTCAACCGCTCTGCGCAAACCGCTGGCAGGGGTGAGGCCAGTGCAACATCAGAATCTGCAGGATCAACAGCGCCGCCTGGAAAAACGAACTTGTTGGGCATGAACGCCGCTTTGGCGCCGCGTTGACCCATCAGGATGGATGGGGATTCCACCCGATCGCGCAGGACGATCACAGTCGCAGCGTTTCTGATCGCAGTCTTATCGTTGCTCATTGCCTCTCCGACTCGTTTCGAAGGCGTCAGTCGGCCTTGTCAAAACCATGCATCCGGCGCGCCCACTGATAGGCGATGACTAATCCCTTTAATCTGGGCAGAAGGTAGAGTGACAAAGCCAGACAACCAAGCGCAAAGATCAGAAACAAGGTCAATGGTTCTGGACGCCATTGCACATAGGAAACATGCAAAGCAGGAGCCATCAGGTGCCCGACGATGAGAATGGTCAGATAAGCTGGTCCGTCATCAGCACGATGGTGAAACAGCTCCTGACTGCAATGTGAGCATGTATCGTTGACCTTAAGGTAACTATGCAGAAGTTTCCCCTTGCCGCAATTTGGGCATTTTCCAAGAAACCCTTTTCGCACAGCGGGCCATGTTGGACGTTCCTGCTGAACGGTGGTCTCAATGGTCTGGTCTGTCATCTGGTCGCTCATACTATGGTTCGCAGTTTTTGGACCAGTTATGTCCAAATTGGAATTGCGGATAACTTCATTGCGTCGGGATGCCGCGAAAATAGGGCTTTGGGAGTCAGATTAAAAGTGCACCCGCAGTAAGTTTCTTTTCTACGCTGCGACGGAAAACGCTTTGCATCACGTTTCAGAAGTATGGGCAGCAACATGGGGTTGCTGCAAAACAAGGAAAACCGATATGAAACACACAGGCATTCTCTCGGGGATCGTACTTGCTACATTTGCCGTGGTGGGGTCCGCTGGTCTGGCAATGGGGCCTCAGGGCGTATCGCCGGTGACATTTCAAGAGCTGGATGCAGACGGCAACGGAGAATTAAGCAAAACCGAAATGGGGGCTTATCGAACCACGCGGTTTAATAAAGCCGATTCCGACGGTGACGAAAAGCTGAGTTTGGAAGAAATGCAGGTCGTTGCGGTAGAGCGGGCAAAGGAACGGTCTAAGTTGATGTTCGAACGTCAGGACACTAATAAAGATGGTTTCCTGACAAGCGACGAAATGCCGAAGCCGCGCAAAGAAAGCAGGTTTTTTGACCGGGTTGACTCGGATGACAGCGGCTCGATTTCAGAGCAGGAGTTTGCCGACATGGGAAGCCGCATGGGTAGTCATGGAAAGAAACACCGCCAAGGTTGCAAAATTCAAGACTGAGCCAGGATTGAGGACATGAGACCCATGTCCAAGTCGTCCCGCGGCGAAAACACGGCCGCGGGCGATATCAGCGATGACGCGTTGTTGATGTTGTTCGCTAATGGCGATAGGCAAGCTGCCCGGGAACTGACGGCACGGCTAGGTCCGCGTACTTTTTCTTTGGCATTGCGGGTTCTGGGGGACAGGGCGGAAGCCGAAGATGTCGCGCAAGAGGCAATGCTCCGGCTGTGGCAGATGGCACCGGACTGGAAGCGAGGGCAGGCAAAAGTGTCAACCTGGCTCTATCGCGTTACTCTAAACCTGTGTTTCGACTTGAGACGGAAGAAATCGGCCGAACCGCTAAGTGCAGTACCCGAACCCGAAGATGGTCGGCCTACTGCGCCTGACCAATTGCAGGACACGGCCCGGGCCGATGCTTTGCAGGCGGCTTTGATGATACTGCCGGATCGCCAAAGAGAAGCCGTCATACTGCGCCATATAGAGGAACTGACCAATCCCGAAATCGCGCAAGTCATGGAAATCTCTGTCGAGGCAGTGGAGAGCCTGACCGCAAGGGGAAAGCGGGCTTTGGTCAAGGCGTTGTCCGGGAGACGAGAAGAATTGGGGTATCTGGATGGATGAGAACGAAAAAAGGCTCGAAAATCTGTTTCAGGCTGCTCGACAAAGACGAGGCGTAGTGCCCAAAGACCTGATGGCGCGGATGATTTCGGATGCTTCGAAGGTTCAGGGTAATCGGTTCGCGTCCGAATTCTATCCAAAGCGACCGATTCTATCTGTGATCGTGGGCATACTGGGTGGTTGGCGCGGTGTCGGAGGCCTGGCGACCGCCTGTGCGGCAGGTGTCTGGATTGGTCTGGCACCGCCGGCATTCTTGCCGGACCCGGTGGATTTGTTTGTGCAAAATTCTGAGGGCGATCTGATGGCCGAGTTGGGCCTTTTGGACCTGCCTATCGAGGAGGAATAGATGCAAGAAGAACATCAAAAAACCAAGCGCAGATGGCTAGCGATTCTTCTAGGGGCATCCCTGACCCTCAATCTTTTGGTTGTCGGTCTGATTGCCGGAATGGCCTTGCGATTTCACGGTAAGAGCGATCGGTCGCCGCCGAGTTTCGGACCGGCCTTGTACCGGGCTTTGCCCGACGCGGACCGCAAAGCATTGCGGGAACGGATGCATCAGGCAGACCGAGGCGACCGTCAAACACGCCAAGAAGGTTTCAAGGATCTGACTTTGGCATTGCGGGCAGTTCCCTTTGACCCCGATGCCTTGGCCGGCATAGTAGAGCAGCAGACAGCTTTACGCGTGCATACTCAACAATCCCTTGGCGAGGCTTGGTTGGTCGTGGTCGAAAAAATGACGGACGCACAGCGCTCAAGCTATGCTGATCGTCTGGATACCTATGTCAAACGCGGTAAGTGGAAGAAACGAAGGCACGACTGAGATCCGATCGCAAAGATGTTCACAGCATGATCACTTGGTTTCGTCCCGAGTTTTTGGCCGCATAAAGCGCGCGATCCGCCGTGTCGATAAATGCGGACATACCTTCGAATTCATCGTCTGTGTTGCCGGCCAAAGGAATGGATGTGTGCAATCCAAAGCTGGCGGTAACGGTCACCCTTTCGCCGCACATGGGCAGATCATAGGGTGCATCACTGATGCCTCGTCGCAATCGTTTTGCGACCTGCATGGCCTTGTCTGGTCCGGCATCGGGCAGCGCAACAAGGAATTCTTCGCCACCCAAGCGGGCCACCAAATCCCTGGCGCTCAACTCTCGCCGGATGCGACGCGCCGTTTCGGTAAGAACGCAATCTCCAGCCAAATGTCCAAATCGATCATTGACGGCCTTGAAGTGATCCAGATCGACTATGATGACCGACAAATCTTTTTGTGACCTGCACGCATTGCGGACCATGTTTTTTAGTGCGGAATGTGCGTACCGAGAATTACGCAATCCGGTCAAGTGGTCAAAGTAAGCGGCTTTCAATCCTTCCTGAACGGACGTGTGGCGCCTATCGTGCCGGGCTTTGCGCTTGGCTTGTATTTCCAAGTGAAGGGCAAGTTCCTCAGCGCAAAATGGGCCGATCATTGCAACGTCCGCGCCCCGATCCAAAGCTTCCACCGTGCGATTGGTGTTGTCACCCTGTATCACCGCGATCAAAGCCGATCGGCGTGTTGCGAGCCGGGCACGCAGGTCTGTAAGCAAGCTCAAGCCCTCGCCATCCTCCTGTATCTCAACAATAAAGATGTCAGGCGCAGGATTTCTGAAAAGCGTGAATGCCTGACAGAGTGTGAAGCTTCCCAACGAATGGGATGTCAGCGGCTGCAAACGGCGAAGCCAGTTGCGGCGACACTCCTTGTTTTTTGTGACGATGGCAACGGAAGCGAGCGGTGCTTTGGGCTGAAACGGCTGCCCCTCATCCCCAAAGCCAAGTTCACTGGCTTCCTTGTTCCAGTTGAGGTCGTCGATTTCTGATCGCACCCGCATGAAGCTACGGACCCGAGCAAGCAGAAGGCTGTCACTATAAGGTTGTTCCAAAACGTCATCAGCGCCGGATCTGAGGGCACGTTTTCTGGCGTCTGTATCGTTTTGCGGAGTGATTGCGACGATCGGCGTATCGGAATGTCTTGCGCGTCCATTTAACAATCTCCTGACGGAAGACACGTTTCCGTCGGGCAGAGTCTCGGCCATGAGGATGATGTCCGGGTGATTGTGCTGAAGAATAGTCTCCAGGCCTTCCACTCGGGCTCGCTGGATCACTTGATAACAGGCTGACGAAAGTTGAACGTTCAACATGATCCGGTTGGTCGATACGCCGTCCAGTACCAGAATTGTTCTCTGTACAGACATGGCCTTTCCTCTGTTTCCGTCTAGCGATAAAAAAGTCTCGGTAATTCTGGTTAACAAAACCTTTCAATAGCTTTTGGTGAGAGCGAATGAAGCCAATTCCTGCCGAAGCGGCCGAAACTCTGGCCTTGAATGCCTTGACCTGGTTGGTCGGGAACGAGGAGTTGTTGTCAGTTTTTCTGGGCTCAACCGGGGCTTCGGCTGCGGATCTGCGCGCTTTGGCAACAGATGTCGACTTTCTGACGTCTGTCCTCGGTTTTCTGATGCTTGACGACGCCTGGATTGTGGCGTTTTGTGACGCGCATTCGGTGTCATATGATCGCCCGGCCATGGCCCACATGGTGCTGACTGGAGAGACAAATACGCACTGGACGTGAAACCTGATTGCCCGTTTTCGGAGTAGGCGAATGACTATTGAAGCTCTTTTGTTCGACAAAGATGGGACGCTGTTCGATTTTGCCGCAACCTGGGGGACATTTGCGCACACATTCTTGTCACGTATCGGCGCGAACAATGACGTTAGGGCGTCCTACCTTGGGCAGGTGATCGGGTTCGATTATGAAAGCAAGACATTCAGCATGGACAGCGTCGTAATTGCAGGAACCCCTGGCGAGATTGCAGAGGCTCTGCTGCCGGAAATGCCCGGCATGTCCCACTTGGAACTGGTAACCATCATCAATGAAGAGGCATCCAAGGCACCGCAACACGAAGCCGTTCCGCTGGCTCCTTTCCTGGAAGGGCTGAGGGCAAAGGGACTGAAGCTGGGGGTTGCGACGAACGACGCTCACGCACCGGCGATGGCGCATTTGGGTTCGGTCGGGGTGCAGCGACTATTTGATTTCATCGCCGGCTTCGACAGTGGTCATGGCTGCAAACCCGGCCCAGGGCAGTTGCTGGCATTTTCCGGGCATATCGGTATGGAACCGTCTAAGATCGCTATGGTCGGAGAC
Organism: Ruegeria sp. YKSE079; assembly: GCF_059612845.1. Taxonomy (NCBI): domain Bacteria; kingdom Pseudomonadati; phylum Pseudomonadota; class Alphaproteobacteria; order Rhodobacterales; family Roseobacteraceae; genus Ruegeria; species Ruegeria sp. YKSE079. The sequence goes on from NZ_JBXWRJ010000019.1 coordinate 68,600, forward strand.
AGTCGGCACGATCTCGAAGCCGGACGCGCCGCGGGGATGACAACCGTTGGTGTATTGACCGGGATGGCTCGTTCTGAAGATCTGGCCGACCTCGCGGATGTCATTTTTCCGAATGTCGGATACATTCCGGCTTGGTTGGGACATTGACGCTGGCGTACTCACTTATCGAAATTGGACTGTCGAAAGCGACATCTGTTGTCGCGGACGGAGCGGCTTTTCACCTTTGCTTGATGCCTTGCTAGAGGTGAAACAAGCGAAAGAGAAACCCATGTCCGATACATCAACCCGTAAACGCCGAGGTGGCGGTCGTTCTGGTGCCGCGGCGCGTCGTGGTGGTACTGTTATCGAGCAAATGCCGTGGAACCCGCCGGTCAACATCGATCGGCCGACCGAGCCTCTTGATCAGGACGGAATTGAGGCGATTCACGAAGGCGCGATGCGCATACTCGAAGAAATTGGAATCGCGTTCTACAATGAAGAAGCTAAGGGGATCCTGCGCGAGGCCGGTTGTGCCGTCGACGGTGATATCGTGCGCATGGGACGCGACTTCGTCATGGAAATGGTCGCAAAGGCGCCGGAACGTTTCACCATTACACCTCGAAATCCAGATCGAACTATTGAGGTTGGTGGCAAGACGATGCTGTTTGGCAATGTCTCATCCCCCCCGAATTACTGGGACATGGAAATTGGCCGGAAGGTTCCCGGCAATCGCGAGATGTGCCGAAACCTCTTGAAACTGACACAGTATTTCAACTGCATCCATTTCGCCGGAGGATATCCGGTCGAACCAGTTGACATTCATGCAAGTGTTCGGCACCTCGATGTGGTCTATGACAAACTGACGATCAGCGACAAGGTAATGCACGCCTATTCACTGGGTAAGGAGCGGGTCGAAGATGTGATGGAAATGGTCCGTATCGCTGGCGGCCTGTCCCATGAGGAATTCGAAGCGTCTCCCCGTTTGTATACCAACATCAATTCCACGTCGCCGCTCAAGCACGACCATCCGATGATCGACGGGTGCTTGCGGCTTGCGCGTCGCGGTCAGGCTATCGTAGTCACACCGTTCACCTTGGCGGGAGCTATGGCCCCAGTCACAATGGCGGGCGCGGTTGCACAATCCCTGGCCGAAGCCTTGTGCGCAATTGCATTGTTCCAATATGTGCGCCCGGGAATACCCTGTGTCATTGGCACATTCACGTCGAATGTCGACATGAAGTCGGGCGCACCTGCCTTTGGCACGCCGGAATACATGCGATCAACCCAGATGACCGGCCAAATGGCCCGCTTCTACAAGCTACCAATGCGGTCTTCGGGCGTTTGTGCGGCCAACGTGCCGGACGGACAGGCGATGTGGGAAACCTCAAACTCGCTATGGGCGGCGGTGCAATCCGGTACGAACATGGTCTACCATGCGGCAGGCTGGCTAGAAGGCGGCCTTATCGCATCGCCAGAAAAATTCATTATGGATTGCGAGATACTGCAGCAAATCCAACGTTACATGCAGCCCGAAATCATGGCGACGGGGCCAGATGAAATTGCCTTGGATGCAATCAAAGCTGTTGGAAATGACGGGCATTTCTTTGGCATCCAGCACACTCAGGATCGGTATGCGACCGCTTTCTACCAGCCGTTCCTGAGCGACTGGAAGAATTTCGAAGGCTGGGAAGCTGCGGGTGGTTTGTGGACGCCCGAGCGTGCCCATCACCTGTTCAAGGAAATCATTGGCAGTTTCGAAGCGCCGCCTATGGATGCCTCGATTCGCGAGGAACTGGCAGAGTTCGTCGCCCGTAGGAAGGCTGAAGGGGGCGCCCCGACCGATTTCTGATCTGCCGCAGGGTTGCCTACAATAGATCAAGTGCCAATGCTTTGGGTTAGTAGGGTTCTTGGCGATTCCTTAACCTTTTCCAACGCAAGTTGTCTCGACAGTGAGTTGAGGTAACAAATGCACGGGTTAATCAACAAGGCGATTCAATCGTTCGTCACCCATAGCTACGGGACAACGCGTTGGATCAACGTGGCCGAAGCGGCAAATCTGGGTTTTGTCGAATTCGAAGCCATGCTGGTGTACCCCGATGAATTAACAAATCGAGTGTTGACGGCGATGTGCCGGGAACTTGGGCGGCCTCAGAACGAAATCCTCGAGGATTTAGGTACATTTCTGGTGTCGGACCCAAATACCGAAGCGCTAAGGCGTCTGTTGCGATTTGGCGGAGTCAACTATGTCGAGTTTCTACATTCTCTGGACGATTTGGAGGATCGGGTCCGGTTGGCCGTTTCTGATCTGGAGCTCCCGGCTTTGGAATTGTGGGAAAACGATCCGGCGGATTATCGTCTGACTTGCCACCGCGGCCTTCCGGGATATGCCTATGTAATGATCGGTGTGCTACGCGCTATGGCTGATGACTATGGTGTCCTGGCGGTGTTTCAACACATGGGCGAGCACGAAAAAGGTGAAATCATCTCCATAAGGTTGATCGAAACCGCTTTTTCCAAAGGTCGGCAGTTTGTCTTGGGAGCGCGGGCGTCGTGATGTGTCAAAAAGATCTGATTGCTCTGCTGGACAAGCTGTGCCCGATGTACGTTCTTTTGGATCAAGACAGCCGAATCTTACGCACCGGTTTGACACTGCAAAAGCTGCGGCCAAGCGAGAAATTTGAAGGAAAGTCGTTTCTTGAACGGTTCGTTTTGGTCAGGCCACGATCCGTGAAATCAATGTCTGGATTGCTGGGTGTTGCCGGGGGAAAACTGCATCTCCGGTTCGACGATGCTCCGAGGACCGTATTCAAGGGATTGATCGTGCCCTTGCCGGAGTCAGGGTTGGCAGTTGTCAACCTGTCCTTTGGAATCTCGATTCCGGATGCCGTTCGCGACTATGATCTTACCAGTTCAGATTTTTCCAGCACGGACATGGCTATAGAGCTGCTGTATCTCGTCGAAGCGAAATCGGCAGCGATGGAGGCATCCAGAACGCTCAACCTTCGCCTTCAGGGCGCCCGAATCGCGGCAGAGGAACAGGCGTATACGGACACTTTGACCGGCCTGAAGAACCGAAGAGCGATGGATCATATCCTGAAACGATACCAAAGTTCGGCGACACCGTTTTCACTAATGCATCTTGATCTGGATTTCTTCAAGGCAATCAACGACACATTGGGACACGCTGCCGGCGACCACGTTCTTCAAAATGTTGCGAGGATTATGGTCGAAGAAACACGGGCGGAAGACACGGTTGCTCGAATTGGAGGTGACGAGTTTGTTCTGATCTTTAGGGAGCTGGTGGATCGGGTCCGGCTTGAAGCCATAGCCAAGAGACTAATTGCACAACTGGAAAAACCGCTACCTTTCGGCGAGCGTATTTGCAGGATATCCGCAAGCATCGGTACGGTGATTTCCCTGCAATTCGAAAGGCCTGACCCCGATCTGTTGCTACACGCCGCCGATTTGGCGCTATACGCCGCCAAACGCGGAGGGCGGGCACATCATCGGTTTTTTTCTGCTGATTTGGCGGAGCCGCTGGCGAGGCTGTCGGAGCGTTGATGAGCTAGTTCTCCGGTGATAAAACGGCCAGACCACTGTGCGCCTTTTCGCCCAACTTTATCTGATGGGTTGAGGCTTTCTTGACAAATAATATGGGGAATGCTCGGCTTGTGCTATAATGAAGCGTATTCAGCGAAACCGGGCGCGAAACCCCTTTGGTGGCCCGGCGAAAAGCGAGGTTATAGTCATGTTTTCAAAGTATCTATGCGCCACAGCGATGGTTGCCAGTGTCGCTTTGGTTCCGGCACGCCAGGCCCAATCTGATGAAGCGGCCGCATTCTTGGGCGGAGCGCTGCTCGGTGGCTTGGTGGTCAACGAAGTGCACAAGAGCAAGCAACGAAAACAACAGCAGGCAAGTCGCTCGACCTATTCGTCTTCGGGCGTTTCCTCTGCACAGCGCCAGCAAAATCGAGAAGTTCAGACCGCGCTGAACTATTTCGGTTACAATGTCGGCGTTGTTGACGGCCAACTTGGCCGACGCAGCCGTGCCGGGATTTCCCAATATCAGGCCGACATGGGCTACAATATCGACGGCTATCTGGACGACTACGAGCAGAATTTTCTGCTGTCGTCATACAATAGGGCGCTTTCCAGCGCGCATGTCGCACCCTACAACCAGATTGTGGCCAGCCAAGGAACTGCAGGTCTGTTGCGCAGCTATCGCAACGAACAGCTTGGCATAGCAACGCCACAGACAGCCACCCAACCGCAATTGGCCGCAGTACCGCAAGCACAGGCTCCGCAGCCGATCGCAGCACCTGTTCTGGGCGGTGAAACAGTGGCCGCACGCGCCGATACGGGCGGCCAACTGCCAACTTTCGGCTTTGCACCAGGCGGAAAATCAGCGAACGAGCTGTGCAATGACATAAGTATTCAGACCGCGTCAAATGGCGGTGCAACGCAGCCCGGAGCGGTCAGCAATACGGAACTTGCTTTGAACGAGCAGTTTTGCCAAGCGCGGATTCAGGCCATTGCCGATGCGTCAAAGCTGGAAGAGGCCATCCCCAATATGACGGCACCCCAGATTGAGGCGCAATGCCAGCAGCTAACCGATGCGATAGCGCCGAAAATTGTCGGAATAGATTCGCAATCCCCTGATCAAGTCATTGCGGACGCTTCGGCAGTTTTGACTCAATCGGGAAACTCGGTCGATCAACTCGCATCCGGCGGAAAGGTATGTTTGGGTGTCGGATATCGTACGGACGATGCTGAAATGGCGTTGGCGTCGGCGGTGTTGCTCGTGGCGGCGGGGCAAAAGGGCTATGCCGAAATTGTCAGCCATCAACTGCGTGAGGGCATCGGAGTTGCCAAGGCTGCGGGATCGCAACCGCAGGAGTGGATGCAAATGGCGATAAGCGCAGCAGACTCCGGTTCTCCGGTACTTGGACAAACCCCGCAACGTGTGGCGGTTCTTTCCGAAGCAACGGGCGGCGGCGCAGCGTCTTCGACCTTGCCGATCTTCTCGACGACGTCGAGCGATTGATATTGGCGCAATGAATATCGGTCGGGGTCGGAGGGTCCCGCCCGGTGCACTTTTGGAAACCGTTTCAGACGGAGAAATACGCCTTCAGCCGACGCCCGATATGCGCGGGAATTGGAGAAAGTTCTCCTATCACCGGCATGGTATTTCCTTTGAACTCAGCCTCGCTCAGGGCTTGGGGGACATCTTCTAGGGCATGTCCTCCGGCACAGGCGAAAAAAGGCAGGCATAGCGATTGCGCAGACATCCCCGCTGCGGCCTGAGCGATACTTGGCTCTTCTTCCACAAATCCTATGCGGGTGGACTTGAATCTGATGGTCTTTGTCAACTTGTCCGCAAATTCTGTCGCAACGCGCGCAGGATTGCGGCTCCGCCCCGAGCCGTGCGCTGCCAGAACCAGATCAGTCGCTTCCGGCTCCCATTTCAAACGTTCCAGTTCTTGTAACAGGGCCGTTGCCACCAATCCGGGTAAGTCAGCATCTGTACCCAACGGTTCAAGAATGTGCAGTGGTCTGCTCCCCAGTCTTTCGGGCAGGGCTTTGTTTACAAACCAGCCCCGCGCCATGAAGAGAGGATAGATCGCAGTGCTATCCGGAAGCTGAGCAAGCATTTTCTCCAATCGGTCAGGCGTGGCCAGAGTGGCCGAGTGGACAGTTATATCCGGAATCGTAGCGTCAACACGCGCGGCAAGGCTGCGCAAGGCCTCCTCCGCTGGGAATGGGTCAGATGGCTGGCCGTGGGCGACAATCAGGGCATGCTGCAATGTTGGCTCCTTTTTCACTCCGGCAAATGTGTTGTCCGTTCTAAAAATGTCAATCGTGCCGGATTGCTGTCTATCCCAGAACGGTCAGCCAGACCCACACAGTCATAATTGAAGCCCCGGTCGCTATCAGCACCGAGGATGCTGCAACCCGCTTGGCGCGCCCGTACATGTTTGCAAAGATATATGCGTTGAAGCCCGGGGCCATCGAAGCGTTCAGCACCGCGGACCGGAACAAATCTTGTGGCAAAGACAGCGTTTTTCCAAACAGCCACACGAGGGAGGGATGCAGCATCAGCGAGACGCAACACACGAAGAAAATAGTGCGCAGGTCGCCTTCAGGGCGGTATTGAACCAGTACACCGCCAAGCGCAAAGAGGCCGCCCGGCAAGGCGGCAAGAGTGATAAGGTCCAATGCGTTGTTGGCGACTGCGGGAATTGGAACGCCGGTCAAGTTTACAACAAAGCCAAGGGCGATGCCCAGGATCAGAACGTTGCGGAACATGGCGTTCAGGGCGGCACCGATCATCCGGCGGCCACCGCCACCGCGGTTTCGAACGATCTCCATAACGGTGATACCGACGCCATAGCAAAACGGTGAATGGAACGCGATGATCGCGTAGTTGCCGGTCAGGTTTTCCGGACCATAGGCGCGTTCAGTGATCGGCAGACCTAACAATACCGAGTTCGAAAAAAGGCAGCAGAACCCAATGGCGACGCTATCCTCCCAATCGCGTTTGAAGATGTAATGCGCGCCAACCATTCCGGCGGCAAAGCACAAACCGGCCCCACTGAAGAAACTGGCCAGCAGTCTCGGATCGAAACTGGTCTGCAAGTTCAGGGTAGCAACAGCCTTGAACAGCAGGCACGGAATTGCGAAGCCCTGTGTGAAACGCATCAGACCATCGACATGCTCGGGTCGGAAATATCCTGATCTAGTGGCGACATAGCCCGCGCCGATTACCAGAAAAACAGGCAGGATAACGTCAATCAGGCTTTGAAACATGGCCAATCTCTTGTCTGGTTGGCCGTGGCTGCCCTTGTCATGGCTATTGGGTGCCAGAGAGTCAGCGATACCGCCTAAAATGGATACCGGATCACCATGCCGTCATAGGCGGGTGACACATAGTCTGGAGTTTCTGCATCCACCGTCTCATAATCAAGATCGATATGCATGTTGGTGAGAACAGCGCGTTTGGGCTTTGCCAATTCAATCCACTCCAATGAACGCTCCAGATGCGCATGCGTAGGGTGCGGCTTGCGGCGCAGGGCATCCAGAATCCAACAGTCGAGGTTTTTAAGCTCGTTCCATGCCTCGTCATAGATTTTTGCGACATCCGGCAGATAGGCGACACCTTCGATGCGGAAACCCAGAGAATCGATAGAGCCATGTCCAACGGTGAACGGTCGGAACGGGATCGGTCCGCCAGGGCCGTTGACTTCGAATGGGCCGCTGATTGTCTTGAGATCCAAAATCGGCGGATAGGGAGAGCCTTCGGGCTGTATGAAGGCGTAACCAAAGCGGCTGAGCAGGGCGTTTTGCGTGTCACCGTCGGCCCAGACCGGTACACGCGACTGCATGTTGAATACGATCATGCGCAGGTCGTCGATGCCGTGCACGTGATCGGCGTGAGAATGGGTATAGATAACGCCATCCAGCCGACCGGTGCCGGTATCCAGCAACTGGTTGCGCATGTCCGGCGACGTGTCGATCAAAACCGTCGTGGTACCCTCAAAACCGACACGTTCTATCAGCAAGGAACAGCGCCGCCGCACGTTTTTGGGATTGGATGGATCGCAATCACCCCAGTGCCCACCAAGACGTGGCACGCCTCCGGATGAGCCGCATCCGAGAATGGTAAAGCGCAACTCGCCCCTCATGCAATTGCCTTGTAGGTGGCGGCTTTTGTGAAAAGCCGGTCGAAATTAGCCTGCGTTTTCGCCGCGAATTCGGAATACTGGATGCCGAATATCTCGGCTCCTTTTCGAGCGGTATGGGCGGTATAAGCCGGTTCGTTTCGCTTGCCGCGGTGGGGAGGCGGCGCGAGATAGGGGGCGTCTGTTTCAACAAGGATGCGGTCTAAGGGTGCTGCGGCGAAGATATCCCGCAATTCCTGGTTTTTGGGGAAGGCTGCAATGCCGGACATGGACAGATAAAAACCCAGGTCCAGTGCAGCACGGGCCAACTTGGCCGACGACGAAAAACAGTGCATGACACAGCTGTAAGGTGCGTTGCGGTATTCTGCGGCGAGAATACGGGCCATGTCTTCATCCGCCGCCCGGGCATGTATGATCAGGGGCAGTCCTGTCTGTTGCGCAGCTTCGATATGGATACGCAGCGAGACTTTTTGAACCTGGGCACTTTCAGCGGTGTAGTGATAATCCAGCCCGGTCTCACCGATCCCGACGAATTTCGGATGTTGTGACAGCGCTACCAGTTCTTCCACCGTCGCCATCGGCTCTTGAACCGCGCTCATAGGATGAGTTCCAGCTGCATAGAAAACCGGCGTATGTGCCTCGGCAATGGCACGTACCGTCGGTTCATTGCACAATCGGGTGCAAATCGACACCATGCGCGTCACGCCTGCCTCGACGGCGCGGTTTATGATTTCGGCCAATTGCCCTTCGAAATCGGGAAAATCCAAATGACAATGGCTGTCGGTTATGACAGGGGGGGGCGTGCTGTCGCTCATCTGCTCTTACCGGCGGTTTCCTGTATTTTGAACACCGTATCTAGGACCAGAGCAGCAGGGTCAAGGTTCACCGCCCGCCCTTGCCGGGTTCGGGCGGTTATCATGGCGGCGGCCTCGGCCCATGATCGTCCCGATTGCGGTGTTGATGCCAATCGTTTCAGTATTTCGGCCTCGCCAGGGATGGCTTCGGGGAAAGGCGGTGTGCCGGTCGCACCTGTTCGGGAAAGCCGGGCCAGTAAAATGTCGATCAGGGATAGAAGCAGATCAAACCGCTCCGACGCACCTCGTTGCGCGCTGGCTTCGGCCAAAGCCAGGGCGCGCTGGCGGTCCAACCGGGGAAGGCTACCCAAGATTGCGATCAGATCTGAGTATATGTCCAGCCCGCCCAGGTTCAAAAGCCGAACCGCTTCACCAACCGAACCGCCAGAAAGTGCTACCAGGTTGTCGGGCAGTGATGGAATATTCGCGCCGCACTGTGCGAGGGCAGCCTGCATGTCGTCTGAACTCAGCGGTCTCAACCTTAGTGTACGGCAGCGCGACCGGATAGTTGGCAGCAAGCGCGACGGCTGGTGTGAGACAAGCAAGAGCGTCGTGCGTGCCGGAGGTTCCTCCAGCATTTTCAGCAAGGCATTTGCCGCGCTGACATTCAATTCATCGGCACTATCGACGATCACAACCCTTCGCCTGCCATCTGCCGAAGTCAAACCAAAGAACCGGCCAAGCTTACGGATATCGTCGACAACGATTTCGTTGCGCAGCTTGCCTTGATCGTTGAGCGAACGGGTGACCGATACCAATCCCGGCTCAGCCCCGGCTCGCATTCGGCGAGAAACCGGATGTTCCGGATCGATCCCCAATGACGTCGGCTTTGGCGGACCGCCAAACAAGCCGTCATCTGCTGGAGGAGTTGCCAGCAGAAAAAGCGCGATCCGCCAGGCCAAAGTGGCTTTGCCAATGCCGCGGGGGCCAGTGAGAAGCCATCCATGATGCAGCCTTTCCGAGTTGAACGCGGACAGAAATGTCAGCTCCGCTTCGGATTGCCCGAACACACACATTGTGTCACGCGGATGAGGGGCGCCGGGCGCCTTGTCTGGAGTGGGAGTTTCGTCGGTCATTCGTGCCTATCGCAATGCCTGCATCGCGATGTTTGACACATCCCTTGCGACCGTGTCTATGTCCCGATTGCCGTCGACGACGCGAAAACGTTCGGCAAATTCCTCGGCCAAAGACAGAAACCCAGCTCGCATCCGCTGTTGTAATTCAAGTCCGAAATCCTCGAACCGTTCTTCGGTGCCTTGCCTGCCCTTGGCGCGGGACAGACCGGTGTTCGGGTCCATGTCAATTAAGACAGTCAAGTCAGGCTCTTGCCGGATCATCAGGCTGTGCAAGGTATCGACCACACAGCGCAATTTGCCTCGAGACAGCCCCTGGTACATACGGGTACTGTCGGCAAAGCGGTCGCATATCACGATCTTTCCCGCAGTCAGAGCCGGGGCAATAGTACGTTCCAAATGATCCCGGCGGGCCGCTGTGAACAACAAAATCTCTGTTTCCGCCGACCAGCGATCAGGATCGCCTTCAAGCACGAGGCGCCGGATTTCCTCGGCCCCGGGCGAACCTCCCGGTTCGCGTGTCAGGACGACTTCGTGTCCCTGAGACCGCAAGAACTCGGCCAGCATTCGTGCCTGCGTTGACTTGCCTGATCCGTCGATTCCTTCGAAGGTCAGAAACAGACCCCGGCCCGTCACATTACCTCCAACGGGCCACTGATGAACTCTTTCATCAAGATACCTGCCACAGTCTTGATCCGGACAACGAAACCACCCAGCGGTACCGCTTCGGCTGCTAAAAGAGGGCGGCGGATTTCCGGTAAACCGTCGGGGTTGATCACGAGTTCAGCCAGTTGCTGTCCCTGAGCTACCGGGGCATTGATCGGACCTTGGTAAACCACCTCTGCTTCGACCTTTTTGTCCCCGAGAATGGGCAATAGCAAGTTTAGGTCGCCCTGCGGAACCAAACCTACCGATTGTTTAGCTCCCATCCAGATTTTTGCGTCTGCGATCGGAGTGTCGGCTCTGGCGATGGTTTTTTCGACAAAATGACGAAAGGACCAGTTCACGATGGCCTCAGATTCTTCGGCGCGTTTGGCTTGGCTGTCGAGACCAGTCAGAACGAAAATCACACGACGATCACCCTGTTTGGCTGATCCGACCAGGCCATATCCGGCTTCGGAGGTGTGGCCGGTCTTGAGGCCATCGGCGCCGATATCGAGTTTGAGCAACGGGTTGCGGTTACGCGTATTGGACGGTGCGCGCCCATCGAACTCGTACACTTCCTCGGCAAATAGCGGGTAATACTCCGGGAAATCCGAAATCAGATGATCCGCCAGTATAGCAAGATCCTTTACCGACATCATGTGCCCGGCAGCTGGCCAGCCATTCGAATTTGCGAAAGTAGAATTATCCATCCCCATCTGTTTGGCGCGCTGGGTCATGTATCGTGCAAATCCTGCTTCGGTCCCATCCGGGCTAAGCGCTTCGGCGATTACGACGCAGGCGTCGTTACCGGACAAAACAATGATCCCGCGCAACAGGTCTTCGACGCGAACGCGATCCTGCGTGTTAAGGAACATAGTTGAGCCGCCGTAACTCATGGCGTGCTCTGATACCGGCAATTCTTCATCCAGTGTCAGACGACCGTCACGCAAGGCCTCGAACGCGACATAGAGTGTCATCAGTTTAGACATCGAAGCAGGAGGCAGGGGTTGATCCGCCTCTTTTGACAGAAGGACCGTACCGGTGGTCTGGTCCAGCACATAGGCCGCTTTTGCCGATGTATCGAATGCCATCGCGGGAAGTGCCAGCATAGCAAATCCCAGCGAAAGAACGGTCGAGCGCAGCACTGTCAGCATCCGGGTTCCTCCTTAGTTCTTCACGATATAAGCGTCGGAATACCCCAAATCGCGAACCTGTTTCATCAGATCCTTGCGCTCGGCCTTTGTCGCCGCCGGTCCGGCAAGAACCCGCCAGAAAGGTTTGTCGTCTTTGGAGCCTTCCTTGATTTCCGCGTTCAGCCCTGCTTTGCGCAGCTTTTCCGCGGACTGATTGGCATTTGTCTCGACAGTGAATATTCCGACTTGAATGTATCCGCGCGACAATGGGGGTGAGGCGGGTTCGGTTTTGGGAGCCTCTGCCGAGGCTGTATCCGTCGCTACGTCAGCTGCCTCGATAGCCGCCGCTGCTCCGGCGACCGGATCAAGCTTGGTCGCAGTAATTTCCGAGCCTGCATCGTCGGTCTCTTCAGCATTGGCAACTTCCTCAATTTCCGGCTCGGGCTCAGGTTCAATCACCTCGCGTTTGAGAGCTACCACATTCAATTCTACCGGCGAGCCCGCCAACATACCAAGCTCTGCCGCCGCGTCCGATGATACTTGCAGACGCGGCCCCGGCAAGTCGCGTTCCCGCCGGAATAACGCGCCTTCGATCGTCTTGTTGTTCTTGGTATTTGTAATCCTTACCCTTTGGGCCTTTTCTACGTTTGGATGCGCAACCCACGCTCCTCCCAAGGAAGGACGTCCATCCCAAAGCCCTTTTTCGACTGTTTGAAATACTTCCGGTGCTTCGACATCCCGTTCTACGGTTTCGCCTTTGCGTCTGGTCGTTTCTGTTTCAGAAGCAGACCCATCACTCGGTTTGAAAAGTGAAAACTCAGCTCCTTCTTCGCAGCCGGCCAGCGCTCCGAATACCAAGGCCAGCACCACCAGTCGAACTGAGGTGTTTCGTCTCGCGTTTGCTCGATTCATTCTCTCGCCCCTTGCCTGATCTCAGGTCGCATTTTTGCTCCCTGTTTGCCGGTTTTCCGGTCGTTACCCAACGGCCCCTTTTTCGATGTTCGGGATATTAACCTGCGCTCTGCGCCTTTGAAAGCCTGCCTCTCAAGTCTCGGCAAGATTTCCCACTTTCGGGGTCACTTTGCGAAGGTTGTCTGAGGCAATCCGGGACTGCATCGGTTTCTCGATTCTTCTCTGAGTAAGCCTCGCAATCAGGCTTTGAGGACTGTGGCTACAAGAATCCGGAAATCTAGTGTGGGCAAATCCTTTTGCACCTTCAAACTTTACAGCCTAACCATCCGGTCGTTAAGCTTTCGTGACGTCAGGTAAACAGTCTGGTTGTACACAAAGGGGGCGACATGGGGACATATCAGGTAGGTGGATCGGATCTGAGAATGATGATCAAGGTCGCCCGCAATCAGCCTGTCGCCTTCGCATTCAACCCTGGCAAAACAGACACCGACCATTATCTTGCCATGGACCGCAAGCGCCCGGTCGAAGTTTTGCGCAAATCTGCCAAGAAGGAAGGCCCCGGACCAAAGGTTGCTTTTGGTACTGCGAAGGTTGATGGTCGGCTCATGTCCCTGACGTGCGACAAGTTGTTGCCGGGCCTTGCCAAAAAAGTCCGACGATACCTGAAATTGGAAAGCGTCAGCCTGAGTGTCCAGATTTTGGATCCCGATGGAAACATTCTGGAAAGTGAACTGGAAGACGAGACAGAGCCGGACGAAGGTCAACGACCCACCGAGCCGCCGCAGAGTGCGGACGATCCTAATCTGGCAAAATGGCAGGCGCTCAGTGCGCGTCTTGATCCGGTTGTGTTACAATTCGCGGATGGCAGAGGAGAGGCAGGCCACAAAGTTCGATCCGTATGGGAACTGGCAAAAAACAAGGCAGAAGCGGAGGACTATCCGTCGGCTTTTCAGGCGGCCAAGTCGCTTCTGGGATTGATGAAAGCCAATGAGGCGGCAGCGGTCGTCCCCCCGTCGTCGCCAGTGAAAGAAGCTTCACCGGATAAAACGAAATGGGAAAAGGTTGCAGCCAAGATTGCCCCTATGGTGGCGGAGTTGCGGGCTGACACACGGCCTGATGCAGTGAAGATTTGTGCTGTTTGGGAAAAACTCGAAACCATGGCTCAGGCAGGACGGTATGCTGAGGCTTTGGGGCCGATTCCGAAAATAGCGAAGCTGATTGAGTCGCTGCGCACCCCGCCCGCAAGCGCGGAAATAGACGAGTTAGAACAGGCCAGACAGCGCTACAGCGACATGGTAGCGGACGCCAGAGAGACTTTGCCGAAGAAACCGGAACTGCAATCCAGCCTGCTTCCCTTGTTGAAGCAGGCGCAAGCAGCACTTAGCGCCAAGCAGGCGGTCGATGCGCTTGAAGCTTTGGACAAGGCCGCGTCGGTCTTGGCCGGTATGGATCAGGAAGGCGAAAGCCCCAAACAAATAGCCGTTTCGTTGCGAGACATCTGGGATGAGGCGGCGCAGCGAACCGACAGGCAATTGGACGCCCTGTTGCGGCGTATCGGGGCAGACGGTTCGGAACAGGCCCAACGCGTGACCGGCTTGGGGCTTTCGGCATGGTCGAAAGGGGCCAAAACAAAGCTCATGGTAGCGATCCTAAACTTGGAAAGGACGCCTCCCGACGGATTGACTGATGGTATTCGGAAAGAAACGGCAAAAGCAATTCGTGCCTATGCCGATTTCTTGGAGTTCCATCCGGCCGTCGAAGCAATCGAAAACAATCCGTGGAACGAAACTGTTGAACTAAGTTCGGTTCTGGCTGGGGCTCTGAAGAAGATGGAGAAAACGGTTCTTCAGGCGTGAAAAGAGTGAAAGGTGAAGCGGATGGTCAATGGCGTCGATGACGTTGCGGACGACGGGCAGGGCGATGGCCCGGTCAACGTAGCAAAGAAGCCCTCGAAGTCTCGCGACAATCGCAAAGAGGCACCCAGCAAACGCCACAAATCCCGAAAGAACCACCCGCCCGGTGATCACAACGATCAGGCTCCGCAAAATGCACCTCCCGGTGCTGCCAAGAAAGATGCAAGTCACCCTGACTATTGCGAGAAACTGTTCTTTGCGCTTCAGGGTAAGGCGGTTTCACCGAAATTCTCTGCCGCTGTCAATCAACGGGGACAAGCCGTCGAGACCTTGCTTGGAGACGAGGATGCGTTTGACAACGCGTCTAATGACGATTTGCGAGGTCTGCTGTTCGAGACCGCCACAATTTTGCTGTCAGATATCGATGAAAGCCAGGCAAAGCCGTCCTCCCGTCTAAAGCGGCTGGGGCGCGCGTTACATATCCTGCGCCCGGGGGAAACGCTCAAGGATCAGGTCGTAAATGACATCAGTGAGCAGATTGATACGGAACTGACTGCTTGCAAGAAAGCTCAGGGCGACAATGAGAAGTTTGCCGACGAAAGGCTGGCATATGCCAAATTGGCTCGCAAGCTTATGGGCGAAGGAAACCACCAGTTGGGGTTTGAGTTTCTGGAATCTGCCCAAGCGTTGGGAGGGATCGCCAAGGCGGCCCAGAAACTTGATGATGTCAAACTCGCGCGCGAGGATACGAGGCAGCGAACGGTTGAAGACAATAAAACTTCCCAAAAGTCGGCAGAACAGGATTTATCACAGGAGTGGAAGGATACGCGCGACCGTTTGCTTGCGGCCAAAGCGCGGGTTACTTCTCTTGATCAGTTTGCGAACTCCTTGAAGCAGAACAAGGGCATGACTGATGCCCAAAAGAAAAGCTTCGATGATCTTTACCAATCGGCCTCGCTGGCTGCGTTTTCGCTGACCATGCCGGAAAAAGACGCCAAGGATCACAGTGAACTGCTTCCGACGAAGGAAAACAGAGCCGCATTGCGGGGCGTTCAAGACCGCACCGGTAAGTTGTTGGCGTTGGTGGATGAGGCGGAAAAACCACTGAAGGATTTTCTGGAAAAGGTTCACGCACAACGTATCGAGGATTTCGGCCATTTGGCCAAACACAGCAAACATGATCTGAAACACAAAGGCGGCGACTTTGATGGTGGCGGGGACGTGGCGAGCAAACGCAGGGCGCGCGGAGTTCCAAAGGAGATCTTGAACCAGATTGGCGGGCGAGTGGATGCCCTAAAATCTTTCTATGAAATTGGCGGCTTGCTTGGTGATACTTACGACGCCATGGCGGAAATCGACAACGAAGCACGGCAAGAAATCAAAAAGGTCACTGCGAACCTGAAGACGTACCAGAAGATTTCGGAAAAAGTTGGTGATTTGCGTGACACGCTGACGAAGTCGAAATTCCAATACCTTGATGACGAGCTTGACGACTTCCTTCAGAGGATCGACGATGCTGAAGGTCTGCTGTCCACCAAGCTTTCCGATTTACCTGCTCCTGGCAAGCCGGGCGCCAACAAGCTTAATGATGCACTGAATGATCTGGGTGAAATAGAAAAGGACCTCAAGGCCAAAACCAAGACTTTCGAGGCAGCAGAGGATGAGTTCAAGGCGCTTGAAAAACGGATGGACGGTCTGCGCACGGGAAAGATCAACGGGTATTCCAAGCTGTTGCATGACCTGATCAAACACTACACCGATCTGGATACAGAGAGCCCCGTCGATCCCAATACCGAAGTCTCACGACGGTTCCGCGACCGCATCCGCGGCCTCAGAGCATATGAAGGGCGTTATGCGGATGATCTGGACATGATCCGGTCCTCATTGGTGTCAGGCGATCCGGCGTCGCGAAAAGACACTGGCAAGCGACTTGACCGCCTTGAAAAGGACCTGGACAAGAAAAGTACCACGATCCGTGGTTTGTTAACCGACATCAAAGCGCACCTGAAGGCAAAAAAGAAGGACGATCCGTCAAAAGCCGAGGACGCGCTTTCTGAAAGAAGGATCAAAAGGAAAGTCAACACATTCATCGATGACTACAACGCGTCGGGTAAGGAAATCCATGATCGGAAATCCTTGAATGACGAATTCGACGACTTGATCGAGAAAATCACTACGTCCATCGATGATGGAAAAAAGACCATTGATCCGGACTACAAACCGACCTTGGGCAACTACAAAGTGATGCGGGACGTGCTGAAAAAACGCACCAAAACCATCGCAAAATCCACTGAATGGCGACACCTGATAGATGAAGCCAAGGATTTGAAAAAAACTGTCGAAGCCTTTGTGAAAACCTACAAAAAGCTCGAAGTTCCGGCTGATGCGCCGGACGGGAAAAACAAAGACGTGCTGCGTGCGGCCGCTTCGTTGAAGCAATGCATCAAGAGCATCGAGGGCTTCACACAGGACATGGCCAACTTCTTTGACAAAAGGGTCAAGAAACACCTCGACGAATTCAAGCAGCAAAGAGACTCCATCTCAAAGCGAAGGAAGGACAAGGAAAAGAAGTTTCCCGGAGATGATGAGTTGATCAAGAAGGCCCGTGAGGTTGTCAGCCTGATCGAAAAGAAGGGTAAGAACATCTCGGATTTTGCCGAGCAGATTGGCGGTGCTTTGGACAAATCGGAAATCGAAAAGCTGCGCTCCAACCTCATTGCGGCTCAAGGTGCCGCGGCCGAAGTTGCTATTCGCGAAGAGACGGTCAGAGCTTTGAAACGATACCGCACGTTTCTGGAGTCGTCTCCGCTTACGGCGACATATGTCGCCAACCCGTTTGACCAGGGCACGCCTGTCAAGGTGATGGTCGCGGCGCTGGCCAAGGCCGAAAGTGATCTGATGGAACTGGTTAAGTGGCGTTGAGGAAAATGTGATGAAAATCGAGGAATGCCATGACTGGCTGGTCAAGGTCGCAGGGAAATCAGCGCAGGATTTTTCCGGCGAAGTTCAGACATTGCAGGACAAGAAGGATTTTTTCGACACCAATTTTGACAAGAATTTCGAAAAGGCGAAAACTGCCGTTCAAAAAGCTTTGCAAGGGCTGAAACTGTCGGGAAAGGAAGGGATCAACAACACGATTCTTACGACCATCGCCGAAGGTAAGCCGGTGGACTTCGGAACGATGGACGATGAATACGACACCCAGGCTGATCGCGCCGGGGCGCTAAAACGGATTGTGATCAAGGGCGAAGGCGGGAAAAATAAAAAGATCAAGTTCAACACGGAAGAAGGCCGCAATCTGGTACTGGGGCTTGGAGAAGCGCTGAAGCCGATCATCGAAATGTCCCAAAAAATGGCGGATGAGCAACGTTCGGACGGAACCGGGCGCGTGTTTACGGACCGGGACATTGAAAAAGAGCTTTGGACCCCTCTGGTTCGGCAGGGGATCATCCCGTCCAACTTAGTTCCAGATAAGTTCTCTGAAACTGCAATCATTTTTCACAATGGCGTTGCCGCCTATCGCCAGCTTGCCGAGCGCGAAGAAGGGACGTCGATGGCATCCGACAAACTCGGTGCGGCGGCGGCTATTGCAAAAACCGCAGTGAATATTGGCAAGACCGCCACCAAGGAGGTTTTTCGGCACATGCATATCGAGGTGTCGACGCCCAGTAGAATGGATTTTGCGAAATTCATCTCAGCTCGCAATGGGGTGGATATCAGCACTGAAAACCAGGAAAAAATGACGGAGGTGGGCGCACTCATCGAAAGCGCGAAGGAGGCGGATAAGGCCGACGGCGACGGAAAGTTGACCAGCGAAGAGTTCTACGAACTCAAGAAAGATGAGCTTAACGAACTTGGCATCAAATCCCCGGATGAGGCCAAGGCGCTCATGGCCGACCATGAGAACTACCTTAAGGATGTTGCCAAACTTGAAGGCATGGCGAATGCGCTGGATCAAGACGGCGATGGCGCCGACATTCTGGAAGCCGAATCCGATGAAGTCGGCAAAACGAGCGTTGCCGAACTTGTTCACGAAGAATGGGAGCAGAACGGTGGGAATCTTTCAAAGTCCGAATGGATAGATGGCGAGATCGAGACACTGACCGAAGACAGGGATGAAATAGATGGCCAGATCGAGGATCAGATAAAACTGCTTGAAGAACAGGGGCTGTCCGAGGAAGAGATTGCCAAGGATCCCACGCTTCTTGAGTTGCAGGCCGACCGAGATGAAATCACCCAGCAGATCAATGGCTATGAAGGCGCGGCTCTGGTCAGCGAATACGGCGAATACCTCAAGAAAAACGCGATTGTGGACGCGACTTCCGCTCTCGTCACAAGTGGGCTTGAAGCGGTTGAGAAACGTCGCCAACGCGCTGCCAAAAGGGACGTACTGGTCAATTTGTCCGAGGGTCTGACGGATGCGATCAGCAAGATGGTGGTGGTAACCGATTTCAGCGAGCTCAACCCTTTTGATGGGGATGGTCCCAGCTTAGGTCTTAAAACCGGCGATGATTTGACGCTGGAATCGAAAAACCTCCAGCAACAGCACGAGGGACATTTCGGTGCGCTGGGGGCCAAGTTGTTCGCCCGTGGTGCCGTGCAACTGTCAAAGGCGATCAAACCCCCGCAAGGAGAGAACAAGAGCCGCAAGGAATACCTGCTGGATGCCATTGCTGACATGATCGATGCATCGGGCGAGGCTATCGCAGCCTCGGGTCATATTGAAGGTGGTCAGACGGATCTAGACGGAGATGGCCGCAAGGAAGGCGGCAAGAAAATCTTTGATGACGATGGCGACCTACGAGATGACTATGCCGCTTTAGGGGCGATCTTCAAATCTTCGGCAGTTGCGACCCGCAATATCGACAAGATGGTGGACGCGGCCAAGCGAGGTGACATGAAGGCATTGGTCGCCGAGATATCCCTGACCGTCTCGGCTGCTCCGTTCGGGTATTACATTGGCGACATCGGCGACAAGACCAGGCCTGAAATGGAGCTTTCGGAATTCGAGAAGCGCTGGGAAAACGGTGCCGAGAACGGACAATGGGTGGCTCCGGATGAAGAAGTTCGCGGCGCGGGTGGCCAGACCGATATGGGGATGAACAGCGACCGGGCCACAATCAACGATCAGCGTGGCGTGATAGAGGATATTCAGGATCTGGTGGAAGGCATTGATGATCTGTCCGCCAAGCATGCGCATAGAAAGGAGTTGGAAGAGAAACTCGCCCAAGCGCGCCAAACCGCGCGGAGTCTGAACAAAGACAAAGATCCGGATTTCTTGAAGTGGCTTAGCGTCGATGACAGGGGAAAGATCGACAAGGACCAATTGGAAAAAGCTCTGAAGAAGCTGGACCAGATGCTCAAGGATGCGCTTGAGACTGCGCGGCAGAACGCCAAGAAGACCGACAACGAGATCATTGATCGCCTCAGCCCGGTGGTCGACAAGGACAGCTTGAAGGCGTCAGTCACGAAACTCGACGCCCTGCTGGACAACGCCGACGACAACAACCCGCCCGATCCGAAGAAAGTGCAGCGGGAATTCAAGAAAATCCGCGACGAGATGCTGAAGGATTCCAGGATGCTTGCCAGCATTCAGGCGGAACAGCGTGAATCAGACATCGAGATCGAGTTGCTGAAGGAAAAAGCAGACCTGTCGCGTTTGGATTCAGTGCCGGAACAAGATCGCCCGAAGGAGAGAGAGAAGGCGATTCAGGCCATTGGCGAGTTGACACAAAAACTCAGGCAGGCCGAGATGTATCTCAAGATTGCTGACCAATCGACCAAAGGCGTATTTGGAATTGCTTTGGCTGCTGCGCCTGGTGGCGGATTGATGGTCAAAGTTCGCAATCTGATTGCCGATATCTGCAAGGCGTCCAAACGGACGCAGGATCTGAGGTTGTGGC
The DNA here is from genome assembly GCF_059612845.1 of Ruegeria sp. YKSE079. NCBI lineage: Bacteria > Pseudomonadati > Pseudomonadota > Alphaproteobacteria > Rhodobacterales > Roseobacteraceae > Ruegeria > Ruegeria sp. YKSE079. The sequence goes on from NZ_JBXWRJ010000019.1 coordinate 88,631, forward strand.
TTAGCCAGGTCGAGAAGATGAGCGGAAACTATTCGGTCTACGAATATGCGTCGCAGGGTGAGGTCGACAAATTGGGCGCAGCGACGGGGTATGACTGGACCAAAGTCGCAGGCGATGTTGCCGGTGTTGTGTCAGAGACTGCCAAGTTGGTTGACCAGTCTCAGATCACGACTGCTTCAGCGGCAACTGTGGAAAAATCCATTCATGCCCTGAACAATGCCTGGTTCATGATCCATAAAAGAAAGGTGGTTCACGACGGGTGGCATGCGTTCAAGAAAGCTGAAAAAGACCCGAAAAATCGAAGGGCGGCGCGACAGGCAATCCGATCCAATACGACCCTGGGCAAGTGCGTGCTGGCTTACGGCGCCTGCATCGACGGCGACCCTCAGGCCCGAAGCGCGATGCAAGCCTGCGGGCTGACGCCTGAGGTTCTGCAAAACGACGATGACGTGTGTCAGTCCGCGATTGACTATCTGCGTGCTCGAATCATGGATTCTGAATTCGAGATTATTGGAGATCACTCCACCTCCGCCAACTGGATGACGTGCGAGGCGGAGCCTAAGTTAAAAAACTGGTACATTATCAAAGCCGCCGCTCGTGGACTTGACCCGGCGCTCAGCGACAAATCCTGCAAGACGGATTACATCGAAAGCAAGTTGGTGAAGTATGAACAGGCCATCAATGACGGTGAGGATCAAACCAAGATCGAACCATTGGCGCAGGCACTGCATCAGTCGATGTTGGCTTATTCTCCGATGGACAAGGAAAACAATCTTCACGTCAAGATGCAGATAGCGGTCAAGGAAATCGCGGCAAAGCTGGAACCGAACCTGCCGAAAGCTTGAGCCGTCAGCACTCAACCGAGCCTTGCCCGGCCGATTTTCGCGCCCGAAAAAAACACATGCCCGGAAGGTTTGCTTTTGTTCAATGTCGTTACCCACCTGGCTTCATCCAAGCGTCACAAATTTTTGCGAGGTATCATTTCCATGCTGAGGCCGTAAAAGGAATTCCTATTTCATAGGTTGAGCTTATGACATGGTAGGTATTATCGATTTTTCCTAGAGAGAAAACTCGGGAAACTGTGGATAGCTCTAAAGATTAGCCGGCCTCGAAGAAGGCACAAAAAAACGGTTCAAAAACAGCCCAACGGAGGAGAGAATTAATGAAGCTGAAATCACATGCTTTTGCCGCATTGGCGGCTGGTCTGGTGACCGCAACTGCTGCGGTGGCAGAGACGGAATTGACTGTTTATACGGCAGTCGAGGCAGAAGATCTTGCCAGATATGCTGAGGAGTTCAACAAGGTTCACCCAGACATAAAAGTCAATTGGGTGCGGGACTCGACCGGAATAATTACCGCGAAGCTTCTCGCCGAACGGGACAATCCCCAAGCCGATGTGATCTGGGGACTGGCTGCTACCTCTTTGTTGTTGCTGAAATCCGAGGGGATGCTGGAGTCCTATTCCCCGGTTGGCGTCGAAAACCTGGATCCAAAATTCGTTGATGGTGACAATCCTCCGGCGTGGGTAGGTATGGACGCGTGGGTCGCTTCTGTTTGCTACAACACGGTTGAAGCCGAGAAGGCAGGCCTTACACCACCGGCTTCGTGGAAGGATCTGACGGACCCGCAATACAAAGGCCACGTGATCATGCCGAACCCGAATTCATCGGGTACAGGATTCCTTGACGTCTCGAGTTGGTTGCAGATGTTTGGGGAAGAAGGCGGATGGGAATATATGGACGCGCTGCACGAAAACATCGCGCGCTACACGCATTCGGGTTCGAAACCGTGCAAGCTTGCTGCCGCTGGTGAGGTGCCGATCGGGATTTCCTTTGCCTTCCGTGGCGCCAAGTCCAAGGCTGACGGCGCACCGTTGGAAATCATAGTGCCTTCTGAAGGTGTCGGTTGGGACATGGAAGCAACTGCAATCGTAGCAGGAACCGACGATTTGGAAGCCGCACAAAAACTTGTCGATTTCACTGTCACAAAAGAAGCCAACGTCATGTACAACACCGGCTATGCCGTGGTTGCCTATCCAGGCATTGCAAAGCCGGTCGAGTTCTTCCCGGAAGGTCTGCTGGATGCGATGATCGACAACGATTTCGAGTTTGCCGCGAACAACAGAGCCGAAATTCTGAAAGAATGGCAAGCCCGCTATGACGGTAAGTCCGAGCCGAAATAAGGCGCTTACAAGGAGGGGCGATGCCGCCCCTCCACTCAGCTACATCCGCCAAAACGTGATAATGATGACCGGTGCCACCCGCTGTTCGGGGACTGCGGCACTCGGTTCAATGCTGTAAGGACCAAATTCGTGCCCAAAGACCAATCTTCCGCCCCGTCAGGACAGGTGTATCTAAGCATCCGGAATTTGTGGAAAGCCTTCGGTGAGTTTTTGGCGCTCAAGGATATTTCGCTGGAAATCTTCGAAGGTGAATTCATCTGTTTTCTTGGACCATCGGGTTGCGGAAAAACCACGCTGTTGCGGGCAATCGCCGGGTTGGACTTGCAGACAAAAGGGACTGTTGAGCAGGCAGGGAAAGACATATCCCAACTGCCGCCGTCCGAACGGGACTTCGGCATTGTTTTCCAGTCCTATGCGCTGTTTCCAAACCTGACGATCGAAAAGAACATCGCATTTGGTTTGGAGAACACGGGGCGCAGCAAGCCCGAGATCGTTAGCAGGGTCGAAGAGTTGTTGTCGCTTGTCGGACTGCCGGATCAGGGCAAGAAATACCCTGCGCAGCTTTCAGGCGGCCAGCAGCAGCGCATTGCTCTGGCGCGGGCCATCGCGACCAACCCTGGTCTTTTGCTGCTGGACGAGCCCTTGTCTGCGTTGGATGCGAAAGTGAGAGTTCATTTGCGGCATGAAATCAAGGAGCTGCAAAGAAAGCTTGGCGTAACCACAGTGATGGTGACGCACGATCAGGAAGAGGCTCTGGCCATGGCGGATCGCATCGTCGTCATGAATCATGGCGTGATCGAGCAGGTTGGTTCGCCCACCGAAGTATATCGCGAGCCAGCTAACTTGTTCGTGGCCGATTTCATCGGTGAAATGAATCAGATCAACTCGTCGGTCAGCGACGGTGGTCGTCTGAGTATCGGCGAAAAGACGTTTGCTTGTGTCGAACACAGCTTTCCGGATGGAGCACCGGTAATTGCCGCGATCCGCCCCGAAGACATCATTCCACACGAGGCCGGATATATGGAGACCGGGGCCAATAGGAATTGCATCGACGTGGTGCTGGCCGAGATGGAATTTTTGGGGTCTTTCTGGCGCTGCCGGGTCCACAATCAACGGTTCGGGGGCGCCGAGTTGATTGCCGATTTTTCGATCAACGCCGTGCGCCGCCTCGAACTGGGCGAGGGGAAAGCGATGGTGATCGAACTCCCGGAAAGCCGGTTGATGGCCTTTGATACTTCGGAGGTTGATTGATGGCCCTATCCTCCCCTGATACGCAATCCCTGCCGCCAGGTCCGAATGTCAAAGGAAAGCTGAGCAGGGACGACATCATCATGCGCGCCAGCATGATGGTCATCGCACTTTACCTTGTCGTGACTCTGGCCTTTCCGCTCTATGCGATGCTGTCCAAGTCCTTTTCAACTTATCGGGTCGAGTTGTCCCAATACGAGTTCCAGGTCAGTGACGAAAGCGGTGTTTTTGATGGAACGATATTGAATGCGGCTGACCTGAATACGCAGCTTGACGTTTACAGCGACACCGATCTGGTCACCGGGTCAGATGGGCGTGTGGGCGTGACAGAGTTTTTTCCCGATTTCAGTTTCCGCAGTCCGGTCATGTACCAAGTGCGCAATACTACGGATACGGGACGGTTCCTTGTCGGTTCGACACTCAAGGAAGGCACGGACTGGATCACGCTGGATTCCAATACATTCCGGAGGGTCCAACTTCGTCCGGTGAAATCGACGGGGGTCGGCAACTTCGTCAACTATTTCTCGACACCCGCCCTGTTCAATTCGATCAAGAATTCCTTGTGGATCTCTGTCGTCAGTACCGTCGTAACCGTGTCGCTTGCCTTTTGGTTTGCCTATGCTCTGAACCGAAGCTGCATGCGCTTCAAAGGTGTATTCCGGCTGATTGCGATGGCGCCGATCCTTGTCCCGTCACTTCTGCCTGGGATTGCCTTGGTATATCTCTTCGGCAACCAGGGAATGATCAAGGAGGTATTGTTTGGGGCTAGTATCTATGGGCCCATTGGCATCGTTATCGGATCGGTGTTTTTCACTTTTCCACATGCCTTTCTTATCATCTCCACCGCACTCGCCATCTCTGATGCGCGCCTCTACGAAGCCGCGGTCAGCTTGCGGGCGACCCCGTGGCGCACTTTTTGGACCGTAACCATTCCCGGTGCGCGATATGGTCTGATCTCGGCGACGTTCGTGGTCTTCAACCTGGTGATCACCGATTTCGGCCTGCCCAAGGTGATTGGGGGACAGTTCAACGTTCTGGCGGTCGACATCTATAAACAGGTGATCGGCCAACAAAACTTTGAAATGGGGGCCGTGGTGTCGGTTGTACTTGTCATTCCGGCAATTCTGGCCTTTGCAATCGATCGAATGGTGCAATCAAAACAGGTGGCGCTACTCTCGGCCAGATCCGTGCCGTATCAGCCGTCTCCGAGTCCCGGAATGGATCGTCTGATGTTGGGCTATTGTTGCCTGATCGGGCTGTTCATCATCGGGCTATTGGCGGTTTGTCAATTCGCGGCCCTGATCAAGTTCTGGCCTTACGACCTCAGCCTCAGCGTTAAAAACTATCAGTTCAACAGGATGGATGGCGGCGGCTGGGCCTCGTATTTCAATTCGATCAGAATGGCGCTGCTGACAGCTTTCTTTGGCACCGTGATCGTGTTTTTTGGCGCCTATCTGGTTGAAAAATCCAACGGGTTCAGAACGGGTCGATCCCTGTTTCAGATGTTCGCCATGCTGCCGATGGCGATCCCCGGTATGGTTCTGGGTCTGTCCTATATCTTCTTCTTCAACAATCCTTCAAACCCCTTGAACACAATTTACGGGACAATGGCGATTTTGGTCATCTGCTCGGTGACACACTTTTATACTGTTTCGCATCTTACGGCTGTTACCGCGTTGAAACAGATGGATCGGGAGTTCGAATCCGTTTCCGCATCTTTGAAACAGCCGACAATGAAGCTTTTTGCACGGGTGACTGTTCCCGTTTGCTTGCCGGCTGTGTTGGATATTTCGATCTACCTCTTCGTCAACGCGATGACGACGGTGTCTGCAGTCGTGTTCCTGTATTCTCCGAAAACGTCACTTGCTTCGATTGCGGTGCTCAATATGGATGACGCAGGAGACATCGCCCCGGCAGCGGCGATGGGTATGATGATATTCTACACCAACGCGGCGGCGCGCATCATTCACCAGATGGCGTCCAGGGGCATATTGCGGCGAACGCAGGCCTGGCGCAGCCGATAGATGTGACCGCCTTCGACAGTTTCAGTATTGGGCAGAGGCGTTCGTTTCCCTGATGACTTCGTGCGCAACAGCCATAAATGCCCGGATTATTTTCACATCCTGCCGTTGTTTGAGGCACACGAGTGTCTCGCTCATCTCGATATCCGCTCCTACCAGGCGCAACGGCCGGACACGTTCGTCATTGCCAAACTCCGCAAGGGATACAAATCCGATACCTGCGCCTGAGGCGACGACTTCGCGAACTGCCTCCCGCCCCTCGGCCACGATTGATGGGTGCAGCGACACACCTTGTGCTGCGGCGGTCTCTTCCAACTTCTGCCGCGTTTTGGAACCCTGCTCGCGATAGATCAGGGGAAACTCGGCAAGTTCCTTGATCGTCAGCGTGGTTTTCTCATCTGGCAAAAGATCGCAGGCGGCAAACGCGACGATCTCGGTTGTCGAAAGATTGAGGATTTCGACATCACGCCCAGGGGAAGGATTGCCGATGACTCCGATTTCCGCGTCGTAACTGCGCAGTTCATCCAGTATCTCTTCCGAGTTTCCAACCCGAAGCGAGATCGTGATATCCGGGTACCGCTTCTGGAACCGGCGCAGGATGGCAGTGACGTGGTGCGCTGAATCCGCGATGATGCGCAATTCACCGGTCACTGCCTGACTGGATTCCGACAGGAAATCCTCGATTTCCTGTTCGATCTCGAAGAACTGCTTGGTCAGGCGATACAGTTTCTCTCCGGCCTCGGTCAGCCAGACCTTCTTTTTCTCCCGGTGAAACAGCAGAACGTCGTGGTGCTGCTCCAGTTTTCTCACTTGTTCCGACACTGCCGGTTGGGTCAGTAGCATCGCTTCCGCAGCCCTGGAGAAACTCTTCAGGACTGCGACGTTGTGGAATGCTTTGAGTTGGCTGTATCCCATGGGTTTGATTTTGTTTGGATGTATAGGTTTGTTTTATTGTTTGATCGTTTTTATCAATTTTTCACAATGGTTTTGTTGGGGCAATAGTTTCTGCGATGTTTCTTTTGGAGACCGCGTCA
>NZ_JBXWRJ010000020.1:0-90968 GCF_059612845.1 Ruegeria sp. YKSE079
CTCCATGGCGGCGCTGATCAGGGCGGTTCCGGGTTCGGCCAGTGTCTGCAGCCGGCTGGCAAGGTTGACGGTGTCGCCCCACAGGTCATAGCCGAACCGCGACTCGCCGATCACCCCGGCCAGCACCGGCCCGCAATGCAGGCCGACCCTGATTTGCAGCCGCTCATCCTGTGCCGCGTCGAGTTCCGCTGCGTGGGCCAGCATGTCCAGTGCCAGCCCCGCCGCCGCGCCTGCGGCGTCCGGGTGCGTCTGGGGCACGCCGCCAGCCACCATATAGGCGTCACCGATGGTCTTGATCTTTTCCAGCCCGTGCCGGTCCACCAGCCCGTCAAACGTGTTGAACAGATCGTCCAGCGCCGAAACCACCGCTTCGGGCGTCTTCCGCGCCGCCAGTTCGGTAAAGCCCACGACATCGGCAAACAGAACCACCGCATTTGGCACGGTATCGGCGATGCGTTCCTCGCCGCGCTCCATCCGGGCCACGATGCTGCCCGGCAGGATGCGGGTCAGCAGGTCGAAATAGCGCGACTTCTGGCGCTCGATCTCGCGCTCGCCGAGAAATTCGTGCCGCCGCAGCATGTTCAGCTGGTGCACGGCAAAGCCGCCGACCAGAAGCACCACCAGATACTGGAAATAGATCGTCACCAGACTGCCGAAGGCCAGATCCCGAGCCAGCGTGAAGCTGAGTGCAAAGACAAGGGTGCAGACCGATCCGATCGCGACGGCGGTGGTGAAGCTCAGCGGCAGGATGAAGAACAGAAACATCTGGATGATCACAAAGCCCGAGAGGTATTCGTCGGGGGTATCGGCGATCAGGTTGAGGAAAGCATAGCACAGCGTCGCGGTGCCGATGGCGATCCATGCCAGTATCGCGGGCCGTTGCCGGAACGCGCTGACATAGGTCATCGCATAGATGGAACCTGCGCCGGGGAGTGCCACGATCAGGCGGATCAGTACCGCCATGCCGGCCTTTTCCGGGATGACGGCCCAGTCGAGCAGGGCAAAGATCAGGCTGGCGGCCCCGGCCAGAACCGCCGACAGCCGGTATCGTTTCAGATCGCGCTCGCGTCGGGCCTCCTGAAACCGGCGCTCCAGATCCGGGTCGGCAAGCCGGGCGGTCAGCTTGTCGATGTCTGGCAGGTCGGGTCCGGTTCTTCGTGACATGGTGCCGGCAATCGTGCCGGGCAAAGGCTTGCCGATCAAGGGCCGGTTTTCCCGCGTCGGGGCGGTCTTGGGCGTTGTTCCGGAGGGCAAACCCGGATAAATGCACCGAACCGGCCAATATGAAAGAGACCCATGATCCCGACCGACACGATCCGCGGCAGACTGACACCCAACCGGGCGCTGTCCGACCTGACCTGGTTGCGTGTGGGCGGGCCTGCCGACTGGCTGTTTCAGCCCGCCGACATTGAGGATCTGCAGGAGTTTCTGCGCCTTTTGCCCGCGGATGTGGCCGTGTTCCCGATGGGTGTGGGATCGAACCTGATCGTTCGTGACGGCGGTCTGCGCGCGGTGGTGATCCGGCTGGGGCGGGGCTTTAACGGCATATCGGTCGAGGGCAATACAGTTGCCGCCGGGGCGGCCGCGCTGGACGCGCATGTGGCACGCAGGGCGGCGGATGCGGGTGTCGATCTGACGTTTCTGCGCACCATTCCCGGCTCGATCGGCGGCGCGGTGCGGATGAACGCGGGCTGCTATGGCAGCTATGTGGCCGATGTGTTTCGGAGCGCGACCGTGGTGACGCGCGGCGGCGAGATTGCTGAACTGACCGCAGCCGAGCTGAACTTTCGCTATCGCCAGTCCGACCTGCCGGAAGGCGCGGTGCTGGTGTCCGCGACATTGCAAGGCCCCTCGGGCGATCCGGATGAATTGCACGCCCGCATGGACGCGCAACTGCAAAAGCGCGACGAAACCCAGCCCACCAGGGATCGCAGCGCCGGGTCCACGTTTCGCAACCCGGCCGGGTTTTCCTCGACCGGGCGGGAGGATGACGTGCACGACCTCAAGGCGTGGAAAGTGATCGACGATGCCGGTTTGCGCGGCGCCCGAAAGGGCGGGGCGCAGATGAGCGAGAAGCATCCCAATTTCCTGATCAACACCGGTGACGCAACCGCCGCAGACCTCGAAGGTCTGGGCGAAGAGGTGCGAAAAAAGGTTTACGAAACAAGCGGCATCACGCTAGAGTGGGAAATCATGCGGATCGGTGATCCGCTTAAAGAATAAGAGCCGAACCCGCCGACCAGAACAGGCAAAACAAGGCGGCGGATCAAAGGCATAACACAGCAGCACGGGCCATCGAATAAGGTCCGGGGACATTGAGGCGCACGAACGTGGGTAGGTCGAGCAGGACAAGCCCCAAAGTGGCGGTATTGATGGGTGGACCTTCGAAGGAACGCGAGGTCTCGCTCAGCAGCGGGCGCGAATGCGCTGCCGCCCTCAGGGGAGAAGGCTTTGAGGTGGTCGAACTGGACGCTGGTCCCGACCTTTATGCGCGCCTTCAGGAGATCAGGCTGGACGTGGCGTTCAACGCCCTGCATGGACGCTGGGGCGAGGATGGTTGTGTGCAGGGGCTGCTGGAATGGCTGCGCATCCCCTATACCCATTCCGGGGTTCTGGCCTCGGCGCTGGCGATGGACAAGCAGCGCAGCAAGGAGGCGTTCCGCGTCGCGGGCCTGCCGATTGCCGACAGCGTGATCGTGCCGAAATCGGCGGTGATGGCCGATCATGTCATGGACGCGCCTTACGTGGTCAAGCCGAACAACGAGGGTTCCAGCGTCGGAATATATCTGGTGTTCGACGGTGCAAACTCGCCGCCGAAACTGTCGGAGGACATGCCCGATCAGCTGATGGTCGAAAAATATGTGGCGGGCCGCGAACTGACCGTATCGGTGATGGATGGCCGCGCGCTGACCGTGACCGAGATACTGACCGACGGCTGGTACGATTACGACGCCAAATACAAGCCCGGCGGCTCGCGCCATGTGCTGCCGGCTGACATCCCGTCCGAGATTTTCGATCTGTGCATGGACCATGCCCTGCGCGCCCATGAGGTTCTGGGCTGCAAGGGTGTCAGCCGCACCGACTTTCGCTGGGATGACAGCAAGGGCCGGGACGGACTGTTTCTGCTGGAAACCAACACCCAGCCGGGCATGACGCCGACCTCGCTGGTGCCCGAGCAGGGCCAGCATTGCGGCATGAGTTTCGGCGAGCTGTGCGCCTGGATGGTGGAGGATGCCTCATGCGACCGGTAATTCCTCATCGCGAGCTTGTGGCCTATCGGGAAAAGCCACTGACCGCCGGGGATGCCGCATTCGAGGCGGCGGGCACGCCCGAGGGCCGCGCCAAGCCCCGGTTCCGGCTGCGGTTGCCTGGCCGGTCGGGCCGCAAGGCCGATCCGGCCCCGTCACGGCTGAGCTTTCGCTTTCAGCGCTGGATGCTGACCCCCGGCATACGGTTGGGGTTGCGCATGGGCATCCCTTTCACCGTCGTGTTCGTGGCCGGAACCGCGTTTTTCGCCGATGACCAGCGCCGCGCCGCAGTACATGGTTTTGTTGCCGATCTGCGCACCTCGTTCGAGGAGCGCCCCGAGTTCATGGTCAACCTGATGGCCATTGATGGGGCGGGCACGAACCTGGCCGAGGATATCCGCGAGGTGGTGCCGCTGGATTTCCCGATCAGTTCCTTTGACCTGGATGCGGACCAGATCCGCGAGACTATCGCCGGGCTTGACCCGGTCAAGTCGGTGAGCGTTCTGATCCGGCCTGGCGGTATCCTGCAGGTGGACGTGGTCGAGCGCGAACCGATGGTGGTCTGGCGCACCCGCGAAGGGATCGAGCTGCTGGACGAAACCGGCGCGCATGTGGACAACATCGCCGCGCGGACCGACCGCTCTGACCTGCCGGTGATTGCCGGCGATGGCGCGGATGCCCATGTCGGCGAGGCGCTGGCGCTGATGCGTACGGCGCAGGCGCTGGGCGACCGGGTGCGCGGGCTGGTGCGCGTGGGCGAGCGGCGTTGGGATCTGATCCTCGACCGTAACCAGCGCATCATGCTGCCGACCGAGCGCCCGGTGCAGGCGCTGGAACGGGTGCTTGCGGTCAGCGAGGTGCAGGATCTGCTGGAGCGCGACGTGGCGGCGGTGGACATGCGTCTGGGATCGCGGCCAACCATAAGAATGAACGAAACCGCCAGCGCAGAATGGTGGAATACGGAAGTAACGGTAAAGAGCGGGCAATAGCATGATGATGACGGATCTGTATCAGTCACAACGGGCCATGCGGCAGATGCGGCGGCAGGCGATGCAACGGGGCGTGGTGGCCATTCTGGACGTGGGCAGTTCCAAGATAGCCTGCCTGGTGTTGCGTTTCGACGGGGCTGGAAAGCTGAGCGAGGACAATTCCATCGGTTCGATGGCGGGCCAGACCGGGTTCCGGGTGATCGGCGCCGCGACGACCCGTTCGCGTGGGGTGCAGTTCGGCGAGGTCACCGCTATGCAGGAGACCGAACGCGCCATCCGTACCGCCGTGCAGGCGGCACAGAAGATGGCCGAGATCCGCGTCGACCATGTCATCGCCTGTTTTTCGGGGGCCAATCCCCGGTCTTACGGGCTGGACGCGCAGATCGATCTGGAAACGCAGATGGTCAGCGAGGCGGACATCGGGCGTGTCCTGAGCGCCTGTGACGTGCCGGAATACGGGGCAGGGCGCGAGGTGCTGCACGCCCAGCCGGTGAACTTTGCGCTCGACAACCGTTCGGGCCTGATCGACCCGCGCGGCCAGCTGGGTCAGACGCTGGCGGTGGACATGCATATGCTGACCGTCGACGCCTCGGCGATCTACAACCTTGTCCAGTGCATCAAGCGCTGCGATCTGGAACTGGCGGGGATCGCCAATTCGGCCTATGTCTCGGGCGTCTCGGCGCTGGTCGAGGACGAGCAGGAACTTGGCGCGGCCTGTATCGACATGGGCGGCGGCACCACCAGCGTGTCGATCTTCCTCAGGAAACACATGATCTATGCCGATTGCGTGCGCATGGGCGGCGATCACGTCACCGGCGACATTTCGATGGGGCTGGGCATCCCGGCCTCGGTTGCCGAGCGGATCAAGACAGTCAATGGTGGCGTGCATGCAACCGGCGCCGACGACCGTGACCTGATCGACATCGGCGGCGATACCGGCGACTGGGAACACGACCGTCGCACCGTCAGCCGGGCGGAACTGATCGGCATCATGCGCCCAAGGGTCGAGGAAATCCTCGAAGAGGTGCGCATGCGCCTTGATGCCGCCGGATTCGAACACCTGCCCAGCCAGCAGATCGTGCTGACCGGCGGCGCCAGCCAGGTCACCGGCCTTGACGGGCTGGCCAGCCGCATCCTTGGTCAGCGCGTGCGCCTGGGTCGCCCGCTGCGGGTTCACGGCCTGCCGCAATCGGCCACCGGTTCGGGGTTTTCCTCGGCCGTGGGGCTCAGCCTGTTTGCGGCGCACCCGCAGGATGAATGGTGGGATTTCGAAGTGCCGTCGGATACGTTCAACACCCGCCCGTTCAAGCGGGCGGTGCGCTGGTTCAAGGACAACTGGTAGTCTGAACGCGCGCTCAGCCCGGCCAGGCAAAGGACCGGGCCGAGCGCATCATCGCGTCGATGGCGGGCGGGAACCTGCGCCCCGGCACCGTGACCATCGCGATCTCGCGGCTTACCTCGGGCTCGGACAGCGGGCGCTGGATGAGGCCGGGCAGGGTTACCGAATATTCCGGCATGAAGGCAAAGCCGATCCCTGCCAGAACCATCGCCTGCACCCAATCCTCGCGTTCCGACCGGAAGCGGGCATAAAGTTCGATACCGTTCTGTTCGCAGACCTCCGTTACCATTTCCCGCAATTCGCAGGCCAGGCGATCGACATAGTCCTGCCCCGAGAGATCGGCGAGGGTGACCGCATTGCGCGCCCTCAGCGAATGGTCGGGGGGCAGGACCACCACGTAGCGCTCGGAATAGAGCGGGTGCACCCGGAACCGGTCGCGGACGTCGTCGGTCACGGTCATCACGACGGCGTCGAGCTCGTCATCGGCCAGCAGCCGTGACAGTTCGGGGGCCGGGGCCTCGCGCACCGCCATTTCCATGCCCGGATGGTTGCGCTTGAACTCGGCCAGGAACCGTGCCAGCCGCACATGGCCGACCGTCGCCATCACGCCCAGCCGGATCGGCGCCTTGTCCAGCAGGCGGAAATTCTGCGCCAGCATCCGGGTGGCTTCGGTTTCCTCCAGGATATGCTCCAGATGCGGCAGCATCGACCGCCCGAACTCGCTCAGCAGGATACGCCGCCCTTCGCGATGGAACACCGCCGCGCCCAGTTCCTGTTCAAGCGCCTTGATGCCCTTGGTCAGGGCGGGTTGCGACACGTCGCATTCTTCGGCGGCCTTGGTGAAATTCAATGTACGCGCCGCCGACAGCACGTACCGGACCTGAGACATTTCCATGTGACCTGACCCCCCTTGCGACCCCTTCATCAAAGGATACCGCAAAATGCCCAAACCGTCAGTTATCAATCCATAACGTGGGGCCGGTGGTCGATGACGGGTGGCGGTGTTTCAATGGTCGCATCAACCGCAACACCGGACGGGAGGAAACTGACATGTCGGTATTCATGGTGGAACGCAGTCTCAAGGGGATCAGCATGGAGGATCTGGCCGGCGCACAAAAGGCGGCGATCAGCACGGCGGAATCCATGCGCGGGCAGGGGGAGCAGATCAACTATATCCGCACCACCTTTGCGCCCGAGGATGGCCGCTGCATGTGCCTGTTCGAGGGCCAGAACGCCGACCAGGTAAAGCGCCTGAACGACACCGCGGGCCTGCCCTATGACAAGATCGTGCAGGCGCTCGATCTGACCCCGTAATTCCGACCGGGGCGCGCGGCGATTTCTTTGCGCCGCGCCCCTATTTGTCCGGTGACAGCCGAAGATCACCATGTTACATATCACATGAGCGCCCGCAAAAGAGGCGCCGCAGAGGGTCGGGCAGGCCCGCGAACATGAAAAGAGATCGCTGATTCCCGTAATGTCGCATTGCGGGCTAAACTTTTTGTTGTGCCGCGTGTGCACCTTCCCCCCATATTTGCGCAAATTGGCGAAATGCCGCGTGTTGAGATGCTGAATCTTCCATATTTTGTGGCAGATTTGCGTTTTTGGCGTGACGTTTGGAAATTGCATATGTAGGATTGGCTGTGGATAGGTCAGAAAAATCCCGCGTTTTGCGGGCAAAAAATACAGGCGGACAGAGCATGACATTGAATCTTTCGATGCCCGGGCAAGAAGAACTGAAGCCACGGATTACGGTTTTCGGCGTCGGCGGCGCTGGCGGCAATGCCGTCAACAACATGATTGAAAAACAGCTTGAAGGCGTCGATTTCGTTGTCGCCAACACCGACGCACAGGCGCTGCAGCAAAGCCAGTCGTCGGCGCGCGTGCAGCTGGGCGTCAAGGTGACCGAAGGGCTGGGCGCGGGCGCGCGTCCCTCTGTCGGCGCGGCGGCGGCCGAGGAAAGCATCGAGCAGATCGTCGATCATCTGGCCGGGGCGCATATGTGTTTCATCACCGCTGGCATGGGCGGCGGCACCGGCACCGGCGCGGCCCCGATCATCGCACAGGCTGCGCGTGAGCTGGGCGTGCTGACCGTCGGTGTGGTGACCAAGCCCTTCCAGTTCGAAGGCGCCAAGCGCATGCGTCAGGCCGAGGACGGCGTCGAGGCGCTGCAGCAGGTGGTCGATACTCTGATCATCATCCCGAACCAGAACCTGTTCCGCCTCGCCAACGAAAAGACCACGTTCACCGAGGCCTTCTCGATGGCCGATGACGTGCTGTACCAGGGCGTCAAGGGCGTGACCGACCTGATGGTGCGTCCGGGCCTGATCAACCTCGACTTTGCCGACGTCCGCGCGGTGATGGACGAGATGGGCAAGGCGATGATGGGCACCGGCGAAGCCGATGGCGAAGACCGCGCTGTTCAGGCCGCCGAAAAGGCCATCGCCAACCCGCTGCTGGACGAAATCAGCCTGCGTGGCGCCAAGGGCGTGCTGATCAACATCACCGGCAGCCACGATCTGACGCTGTTCGAGCTGGACGAGGCCGCGAACCGCATCCGCGAGGAAGTAGACCCGGATGCCAACATCATCGTCGGCTCGACGCTGGACCCGGCCATGGAAGGCACCATGCGCGTGTCGGTCGTTGCCACCGGTATCGACGCATCCGACGTGCATGCGGAAGTTCCCGTCGCCCGCCGCCGGTCGATGTCGGCCCCGCTGACGCAGAAGACCTCTGCCGAGGAAAAGGCACCGGTTGCGGCTGAACCCGCGCCTATTGCCGCCGAAACCCGGCCCGAGCCTGTGGCCGAGCGCGAACCTTCGCTGTTCGAGGCATCCGAGCCCGAAGAAGAGACCCACATCGCCTCCGGCTTTGACGACGAACCCGAAACGATGGAAGACGACGGCCTGCCGCCGCCCGCCTATCAGCCCAGGGTTCCGGAATTCGAACCGCAGGTCGACAGACACGAAGAAGCGGCCGAGTCCTTTGTCGCGCCGCGCGCTCCGGCACCGGGAACGCCGTCTCCGGAAGCGTTGCAGCGGCTTCAGGCCGCGGTCAAGAAAGTGCCGTCGTCGCAACAGCGCCGCCCCATGGTCGACCCCGTGCAGGCAAAGCCCGAAGTGCCCCACGAAAAGTCGCGCTTTGGCTTCAACAAGCTGATCGACCGGATGACCGGACACGCTGCCGACACGCCGTCGCAGCCGGTGCGCCACCAGCCGCCCGTGCGCCATCGTGACGCTACGGCACCCGCGCATGACGAGGCGGATCCCGAGCAGGAGCGCATCGAAATCCCCGCCTTCCTGCGGCGTCAGGCCAACTGAAAGCGGTAACAAATTAAGTATCCGGGGTCGCCGCTGGGCGGCCCCTTTTCTTTGCGATTCAGATGGTTATATCGCTGTGAGCAGGGTTCTGCCGATCTGTTACACACTTGTTTCATTCGGTTACAAAGAGTGAATTGTACGTAACTGCCCGGTCCCTTAACTGATTTGCCAACACAGCCCCTTGAGGTTGGACACGGCTCGCAGAGGCATATCTTGCAAAATACGCTCAAATCTCCGGTCACGTTCAAAGGCGTCGGCCTGCATGGCGGCCAGCCTGCCACGATGGTCCTGCGCCCGGCGGCTGCCGGTCACGGCATCTGGTTCAAACGCACCGATATTGAGCTTGGCAATGCGATGATCCCGGCCTCGTACGACGTGGTCGAGCGCACGCCGCTTTGCACCCGTCTGGTGAACGAGGCCGGTGCCTCGGTTTCGACGGTCGAGCATATCATGGCGGCGTTGGCCGGATGTGGTGTTCACAACGCGCTGATCGAAATCGACGGCCCCGAAGTGCCGATCATGGATGGCTCGTCCCTCGACTTCGTGCGCGGGATCATGGCGCGCGGCGTGCGTCAGCAGGCCAGCCCGGTTCTGGCCTTCGAGGTGCTCAAGCCAGTGACCGCGCAGCGCGAAGGCGCGCAGGCCACCCTGCTGCCCGCCGACGGGCTGACGATCGAGTTCCACATCGATTTCGAGGACGAGGCCATCGGCCGTCAGACCAAGACGCTTGATATGCGCAACGGATCATTCGCGCGCGAACTCAGCGATTGCCGCACGTTCTGCCGCCGCTCGGATGTCGAAGCGATGCGTGCCAACGGCCTGGCGCTGGGCGGCACGCTGGACAACGCGGTTGTGGTTCAGGGTGCCGAAGTGCTGACCCCGGGCGGCTTTCGCCACGCGGACGAGGCGGTGCGCCACAAGATGCTGGATGCGCTGGGTGACCTTTACCTCGCGGGGGGGCCGATTCTGGGCCACTACATCGGTGACAAGTCCGGTCACACGATGACCAACACGCTTTTGCGCAAGCTTTTCGAGACGCCGGGCGCGGTACGCCCCGTGCTGTGCACGCCCGAACAGGCCGCACGCCTGCCGGGACAGGGACTTGTCTGGGCGGAAATCCCCGAAGTCGCCTGACACCCAATCTTGATCGCGGCAAATCAGCGAAGGCGTTGATAAGGCGTTTTGCACCGGAATTTTATGTGCTAGACCGAAGCCCGATCAGGGGTGAACCCAGCGACAGTAGAAGGCAAGGATGGGCGGTATGGTTGGCAGCAAAGCGGCAGTCAGGCTTGCGGGTGCGATTCTTCTGACGGTTGCTCTGGCGTCATGCAGCGGGTTCGCCCGGCGGTCGGCAGACCGCACGCAGAATCTTGAAGGCTATACACCGGAACAGATCTTCGCCCGTGGCGAATACGAGCTGGCGCAAAGCCGCGAGGACGATGCGGCGTGGTATTTCTCGGAGATCGAGCGGCTTTATCCCTATTCGGACTGGGCGCGGCGGGCATTGATCATGCAGGCCTTTTCGTATCATTCCGACAAGAACTATGAGGAAAGCCGCGCCGCCGCGCAGCGTTACATCGATTTCTACCCGGCGGACGAGGACGCGGCCTATGCCCAGTATCTGCTGGCGCTCAGCTATTACGACCAGATCGACGAGGTGGGCCGTGATCAGGGCCTGACCTTCCAGGCGCTGCAGGCGCTGCGCACGGTGATCGAGGTCTATCCCGACAGTGAATACGCCACCTCGGCGATCCTGAAGTTCGACCTGGCCTTTGACCATCTGGCCGGCAAGGAGATGGAGATCGGGCGGTTCTACCTGCGCAAGGAACATTACACCGCCGCGATCAACCGCTTCCGCGTCGTGGTCGAGGATTTCCAGACCACCACCCACACCGCCGAGGCGCTGCACCGCCTCGTCGAGGCCTACCTGTCATTGGGGCTGGTGGACGAGGCGCAATCCGCAGGCGCGATCCTGGGCTACAACTACCAATCCAGCGAATGGTACGAGAGCAGCTACAAGCTGCTGACCTCGCGCGGGCTGAAACTCAAAGCGAGTGGCAACAACTGGCTCAGCCAGATCTACCGCCAGTCGATCAAGGGACAATGGTTGTAAGCGTCATGCCGACGGGTCTGGGAGACTAGGGCCGATGCTGCGGGCGCTTGATATTCGCGACATGCTTATCATCGACCGGCTTGAGATGTCCTTTCAGCCGGGCCTCAACGTACTGACCGGCGAGACCGGGGCGGGCAAATCCATCCTGCTTGATTCGCTTGGGTTCGTTCTGGGCTGGCGCGGGCGCGCCGAGCTGGTCCGGCAGGGCGCGGAACAGGGCGAGGTCGTGGCCGAGTTCGATTTGGCCGAGGGCCACCCGGCCCTTGCTGTGCTGGCCGAGGCAGGCATCCCGGCGGGGGAGGCGCTGATCCTGCGTCGGGTCAACACGGCGGACGGGCGCAAGACCGCCTGGGTCAACGACCGCCGCTGCTCGGGCGACGTGTTGCGGGCGCTGTCGGAAACGCTGATCGAACTGCATGGGCAACACGACGACCGGGGTTTGCTGAACCCGCGTGGTCATCGCGCGATGCTCGACACGTTTGCCGGTCTGGACGCCGATCTCGGCGCCGTACGCGGCGCGTGGGCGGCCCTGTCGCGCGCCCGCAAGGCGCTGGAGGAAACCGAGGCGGCGGTGAATGCCGTCCGCGCCGAGGAAGATTTCCTGCGTCATGCCGTGGGCGAGCTGGACAAGCTGGACCCGCAACCGGGCGAGGATGCCGAGCTGGACGCCCGGCGCCGGATGATGCAGGGCGCCGAACGTATCCGCGACGACGTGGCCCGCGCCTTTGACCTTTTGGGCGGCGATGGCGCCGAAGGCGCGATGGGCGACGCATTGCGCTGGCTCGAAGGCGTGTCGGACAAGGCGGGAGGTCAGCTGGAACAGCCGATCGCCGCCCTTGGCCGCGCCCTGATCGAGTTGGGCGAGGCGCAGGACGGTGTCGGCGCGTGCCTTGAGGCGCTGGATTTCGATCCTACCGAACTGGAACGGGTCGAGGAACGTCTGTTTGCGATCCGCGCGCTGGCCCGCAAGCACGATATTGCCCCCGACGATCTGGGCGGGTTTGCCGAAACGCTGCGGGCGCGGCTGAACCAGCTTGAGGCCGGCGATGCCGCACTGTCGGATCGCCGCGCGGCGCTGATGGCGGCGCAACGCGCCTATGACACCGCCGCCCGCGCCCTGACCGCCGCCCGCGCCGAGGCCGCGGGGCGTCTTGACCAGGCGGTGATGGCCGAACTTGCGCCGCTCAAGATGGAACGCGCGGTGTTCCGGACCGACATGACCGAGGCCGAGCCGGGCCCCGAGGGCCGCGATATGGTGGCCTTTACCGTGGCCACCAACCCCGGCGCGCCTGCCGGGCCGCTCAACAAGATCGCCTCGGGCGGCGAACTCAGCCGGTTCCTGCTGGCGCTCAAGGTTTGCCTGTCCGGCGATGACAGCGCCCGCACCATGATCTTTGACGAGATCGACCGGGGCGTCGGCGGTGCCACCGCCGATGCCGTCGGGCGCAGGCTGGCGTCACTGGCGCAGGACGGGCAGGTGCTGGTCGTCACCCATTCACCGCAGGTCGCGGCGCGTGCCGCGCATCACTGGCGGGTGCAGAAACAGGTCGAGGATGGCCAGACCCTGTCGACCGTGCTGCGGCTGGACCCGGACGAGCGGGTGGACGAGATCGCCCGCATGGTCGCGGGCGACACTATCACCGACGAGGCGCGCGCGGCTGCCCGCGCCTTGCTGCATGCCTGATCCGCGACCCTGCCGCAACGCGCGGGCCATAGTGTCGTGAACCGTCTTTTCTGTTGGGCTCTCGTGGCTTACTAAGGGATATCCGACGAACCGAGGGACGCGATGACACAGTCCACCCGCACCGTGTTGCGCAATCAGATTCAACAGGCCCTCGCCGCGATCAAGGATGCTTGGCGCGTGTTGCGCCGGCGCGGGCCCAGCCAGATCCAGTTCTGGTTCATCGCCCTTATGATCGGCATCGCCGCTGGCTTTGCCGCGCTGTTCTTTCGCAAGGGCATCGCCGCGCTGCAGGCCAATCTGTACGGAACCGACAACGTGCAATATCTGCACAGTTTCGCGGAAAAGCTACCGTGGTACTGGATTCTGATCATCCCGATCATCGGCGGTCTCGTGGTTGGCCTGATCCTGAATCATTTCACCGATGACGGGCGGGTGCGCTCGGTCGCCGACGTGATCGAAGGCTCGGCGCTGACCGATGGGCGGGTGGAAACCCGCGCCGGGATCGCGTCGATGGTGGCCTCGCTGATCACGCTCAGTTCCGGCGGCTCGTCGGGCCGCGAAGGCCCTGTGGTGCACATGGCGGGTGTGATCTCGACCTGGGTCAGCGACCGGATACATGCCGACGGCATTACCGGGCGCGACCTGTTGGGCTGCGCCGTGGCGGCGGCGGTTTCGGCCAGCTTCAACGCCCCCATCGCGGGCGCGCTGTTCGCGCTTGAGGTGGTGCTGCGCCATTTTGCCGTTCACGCCTTTGCCCCGATCGTCATCGCCGCTGTCGCGGGGACAGTGATCAACCGGCTGGAATATGGCGACGTGACCGAGTTCGTTCTGGACACGCCCGGTTCGCTGCAATTCTACGTCGAACTGCCCGCCTTTTTGCTGCTGGGGCTGATCTGCGGGTTGGTGTCGCTGCTGCTGATGCGCTCGATCTTCTTTGCCGAGGATATCGGTACCCACATCCAGAACCGCCTGTCGCTGCCGCGCTGGCTGCGTCCGGCGGTGTCGGGCGCAATGCTGGGCCTGATCGCCATCTGGTTTCCGCATATCATCGGCGTGGGCTATGAAACGACGATCCTTGCGCTGAGTGGCAAGCTGGCCCTGACCACGGCCATCGTGTTCGCGGTGGTCAAGACCGTGGCGCTGGCCATCACCATGGGCGGGCGCATGGGCGGCGGCGTATTTTCCCCGTCGCTGATGATCGGGGCGCTGACCGGGCTGGCATTCGGACATATCGCCACCGGGTTTCTGCCCGCCGTGTCGGGCACCGATGCGCTTTACGCCTTTGCGGGCATGGGTGCGGTTGCGGCGGCGGTGCTGGGCGCGCCGATCTCGACAACCCTGATCGTGTTCGAACTGACCGGTGACTGGCAGATCGGTCTTGCGGTGATGGTGTCGATCTCGATGTCCACCGCGCTGGCCTCGCGGCTGGTGGACCGGTCCTTTTTCCTGACCCAGCTGGAACGGCGCGACGTTCATCTGGCCGCAGGTCCGCAAGCCTATCTGCTGGCGATGCTGCGCGCGGGCGCGGTGATGCGCCCGCTGGGCGATCCGCGCGCGCTGAGCGCCGGGGAGTGCCGTGAACTGGCCGCTCAGGGCCTTTGCATCAGCGCCAGCTCGACGCTTGAGGCCGCGATGCCCTTCTTCGACCGTGACGACGTGGATTGCATTCCGGTGGTGATCCGCGAGGAGGACGGCACCGAAA
Source organism: Ruegeria sp. YKSE079 (assembly GCF_059612845.1). Classification (NCBI taxonomy): domain Bacteria; kingdom Pseudomonadati; phylum Pseudomonadota; class Alphaproteobacteria; order Rhodobacterales; family Roseobacteraceae; genus Ruegeria; species Ruegeria sp. YKSE079. The sequence goes on from NZ_JBXWRJ010000020.1 coordinate 14,393, forward strand.
CACCGGTTGGCGTGCTTTATCACATTGACGCGCTCAAGGCCTATAACCGCGCCCTGGCCGCCACCGCGGCCGAGGAGCATTCGTGATCGGTCAGAGCTGCTCCACCTTCACCGAGTCGCTGAGAACGAAGGCCACGTGATCCTTGATCTCGGCCACGGGCGCGTCCGGGTTTTCATAGCTCCATGCCGCGTCATTGGTGACGGACGACATGTTGACGATATGAAAATAGGTCGCCTCGCCCTTGTGCTCGCAACTGGCGACCTTTTCGGACCGGTCCAGAAATGCCATCGCGATGTCGGCGCGGGGAAAATAGATGACAGGCGGCAGATCACCTTCGCTCAGCTCCAGCGCATTGGTCGTCTCGCCCAGGATTGCTCCGCCCGAACGTACGCTCCATTTACCGGGAGCCTTCCGAATCTTGATGTGATCAGTCATTCCTGTTCCTTCCGTATACGTATCAGAGCCTCGTTCGTGCCCTTTTCCTGTGACATGCAGATGTCAGATCGTTGAGGTCGCGGCATCCAACCACAGCCGCGCCTGTGCGCCAAGCCTCGGGCCGACCCTTTCCGCAACGTCGCGATGATAGGCGTTGAGCCAGGCCCGTTCATCCGCGCTCAACATATCCACCACAATCAGCCGCCGGTCAATCGGGACATAGGTCAGTGTGCGCCAGTGCAGCATGGCGCGTTCGGCATCGCCGCCGGGCAGGGTGGGGGCCTCTTCCACCACGACGAGGTTCTCGATCCGGATGCCGAATGCTCCCTCGCGGTAATATCCCGGCTCGTTCGACAGGATCATTCCCGGCTCCAGCGGCACGTGGCTGAGGCGCGACAGGCGCTGCGGCCCTTCATGCACGCTCAGATAGGTGCCGACGCCATGCCCGACCCCGTGGTTGAAATCCTGTCCCGCCAGCCACAGCGGTGCGCGCGCCACGCATTCGATATCCCGCCCGGCCAGCCCGACGGGCCAGCGCAGCATCGACATGGCGATCATGCCTTTCAGCACGCGCGTGAAACAGGCTTTTTCGTCGTCCCCAACCTCGCCGATGGCAATGGTGCGGGTGATGTCGGTGGTGCCGTCCAGATACTGTCCGCCGCTGTCCAGCACCAGAAGGTGGCCGTTTTCCAGCACGCTGTCGGTGTCCTCGGTCACCCGATAATGCATGATCGCGCCATTGGGGCCGGTGCCAGCGATGGTGTCGAACGAGATTTCCTGCAACGCATTGTCCTTGCGGCGGCAACTTTCCAGCCGGGTGACCACCTGCGTCTCGCGCAGGGTTCCGGGCGCCTGGCCATCCAGCCAGCACAGCAGTTCCACCACTGCCGCCGCATCGCGCAGATGTGCCTCGGCAGTTCCGGCGATCTCGGCGGCGTTCTTGCGTGCCTTGGGCAGGGCGCAGGGGTCGCCGCCATCGACCAGCCGGTCGCCCAGTGTATCCGCCACGATCTGCGGCACCGTGCCCATGTCCACCTGCACCGGCCCAGCCAGGGCCTTGACCGCGGGCAGGAACCCGTCGGGATCGTGTACCGAAACCTGCGGCCCCAGATGCCCGCGCACCTCGCCGAGCTTTTCTGCCGCCATGAACAGGTCAACCCGGCCATCGCCGTGCAGAATGGCAAAGCCATGCGCCACCGGGTTGCGCGGAATGTCCGAGCCGCGAATGTTCAGCAGCCACATGATCGAATCGGGCAGGGTGATCACCGCAGCCTTGCGCCCCGCCGTGGTCATATCCCCGGCCAGACGGGCGATCTTGCTCTCAGAGCTTTCGCCGGCGAATTCGATCGGATGCGCCTTGACCGGGTTCATTGGCGGGGCGGGCTGATCGGGCCAGACCCGGTCCACCAGGTTTTCGCAGCGCACCAGTTCGATACCTGTGCCGTCCAGGTCCGCCAGCGCGCCCTTGATCTGACTCGCCGCATGCAGCCACGGATCGAACCCCACGCGCCCGCCATCCGGCAGCTTTTCCTTCAGCCATTGGGTCAGGCTGACGTCCGGCCACGGCACCGGGGTAAACGCCGCTGCGACCTGCGCCTTGACCTGTGTGCGATAGCGCCCGTCCACGAATACGCCCGCCACGCCCCTCAGGGCGGCACAGAACCCGGCCGAGCCGGTGAACCCGGTCAACCAGGCCAGCCGGTCGTCATGGGCCGCCACATATTCCCCCTGATGGGCGTCCGCACGCGGGATCAGGAAGCCGTCCAGCCCGTGCTGTTCGATCTGCCCGCGCAGCGCGGCCAGCCGCGGCGGCCCCTGTTCCGGGCGGGCGGTCACTTCGAATGTCTGGAACATGGAGGCCTCGTTCGTCACTTGTCTTCGGCCGAAAGGTGCGGCGCGACGCGGGGAAAGTCCAGTCGCAAAGCCGTGCGCTCATTCGGCAAAAAAGCCGAGCAGCGCCCCAAGGTATTCATCCCACACCGCGTTGCCCGGCATCGGTATGTGGTTTGCGGTTTCCAGAACCATCAGCTCGGCATCGGGGATGCCTGCCGCAAGTTTCTGAGCCTCGGACAGGGGGTGAACATTGTCGTGCCGCGCGTGGATGATCAGCGTCGGGCAGCGGACCTGGGGCAGAAGCGGCAGCAGCGACTCGCGGTGAATGGCGTCGCGCACCTTAAGGATCGTCTGTTGTGAACTTGCACCGATCATGTTGCGCGCCATGTCGTGTACGGCGTCCAGCGGCCCTTCGGGGAAATAGCTGAGCATCATGGCGGAAACGAAGCTGATCTCAGGCGCGCTCCACCCTTCGGCAGCCAGCGCGCGCAGCGCGTCCGAACTCAGTTCCGGCGACCGCCGCCCGCGCCCTTCGGCATAGCCGCCGACGATGACAAGGCGGCGCACGCGGTCGGGGTGTTTCACGGCAACACGCACCGCCGACAAGGCACCGCCGGATTCCGAAAACAGTCCAAAACGCTCGAACCCGGCGGCGTCTGCCGCGGTTATCATGTTCTCGGCCAGAGCGTCGAACGAGAATTCCTCAAGCGCGCGATCCGACCGGCCAAACCCGATGGGATCGAAACGCAACAGCGTGTGATGCGCGCCAATTGCCTCGAACAGCGCGCGCTCGGATGGTGTGTTCCACTCGGCCTCGATGTCCGTCGTGTTGTATCCGCCGCGCACCAAAAGCGGCCCCGATCCGGTCACGGCATAGGCAAGCGATTTCCCCTCGGGCGTCTGCGTGTACCGGATGCGTTGCACCGATGCCGGTGCGGGCATGTCCTGCCCGACCTCGGCAACAGGGGCTACCCATTTGAGCCCCCGCCGGGCAACCGTGGCGATCACCCGTTGCGACTTGCCGTCATCGCCCACGGCCTTGCGGGCGGCGGCAATGCGGGCGCTGATGGCGAGTCGGACACGATCCGGCCATGCCAGACCTCTTCGACGATCTCGTCCCGGCTGACCAGCCGCCCGGCGTTGCGCAGCAGCAGATGCAACAGGTCGAACACCTGTGGTTCCACCGCAACCGGCGCGCCGTCGCACAGCAACAGGTGCTCCCTGGCGTCCAGAACATAGGTGTCGAAACCGTACCGCATGTCGAGATAACACCCGTCTTTTGCCGATCCGGCAAGGTGTTACCGCAAAAACAGGGGTTTCTAAGGGAAATCCAAGGACCGTCTTCAAGCGGCAGGGGGGCGAGGTGCGCCATCCTGACAGCATCACTATTGGAGGACCCCGACCATGATGGCGCCGTTTGACACCGCATTGCTTCGCCACACCGCCGACAGGCACCAGCCCCCTTCGCGCACCGAACGCGTCGCAGCCAGACAAGCCGAAGAGGCGGTCAATGAAAAACGCCGCACCTTGTGGAACAGTGTGCGGCGTCATCTCGACTGGTGGGCGGGGCGGATCAGCTCGCCTTCCTGATCCCCATCACCCGCGCCCGCGCGCGCGGGTCGCTGTCGAACAGGGCCGCCAGTTGTTCCGTCATCGCGCCGGCCAGCTGTTCGACATCGGTGATCGTCACCGCGCGGTCGTAATAGCGGGTCACGTCATGGCCGATCCCGATGGCCAGCAGCTCGACCATCTTGCGCTTTTCCACCATGGCGATCACGTCGCGCAGGTGCTTTTCCAGATAGTTGGCGGGGTTCACGCTGAGCGTTGAATCATCGACCGGGGCGCCATCCGAAATCACCATCAGAATCTTGCGCTGCTCCCGCCGCGCGATCATCCGGCGATGCGCCCATTCCAGCGCCTCGCCGTCGATGTTTTCCTTCAGCAGGCCCTCTTTCATCATCAGGCCCAGATTGGGTCGCGCCCGCCGCCACGGGGCATCGGCGCCCTTATAGATGATGTGGCGCAGGTCGTTCAGACGGCCGGGTTGCTGCGGGCGGCCATCGTTCAGCCACGCCTCGCGCGCCTGTCCGCCTTTCCACGCCCGCGTGGTAAAGCCCAGAATCTCGACCTTCACATTGCAACGCTCCAGCGTCCGCGCCAGAACATCGGCACAGATCGCGGCGATCGAGATCGGACGCCCCCGCATCGACCCGGAATTGTCCAGCAGCAGCGTCACCACCGTGTCCCGGAACTCGGTATCCTTCTCGACCTTGAAACTCAGCGGTGTGGTGGGGTTTGCCACAACACGCGCCAGACGGCCCGCATCCAGAATGCCTTCCTCGCGGTCGAATTCCCAACTGCGGTTCTGCTGCGCCTGCAACCGGCGCTGCAACTTGTTGGCAAGGCGCGAAACCGCCCCTTTCAAAGGCTCAAGCTGCTGGTCCAGATAGGCGCGCAGCCGTTCCAGTTCTGCGGGCTCGGCCAGATCTTCGGCCGCGATCTCTTCGTCATGGGTGTCGAGGTAGATCTTGTAATCCGGATCGGCCTCGGAGGCGGGCGGCGGGGCAGGAGGTTCCTGCGGCGCTTCGCCCTCGGGCATCTCGATCTCGTCGCCCATGTCGTCTTCGGCCATCTCGTCCATCGAGACCTGGGCCTGAGACTGATCCTGCTGTTCTTCCTGGGCCTGTTCGGGGTCGGCGTCGGCGTCCTGATCCTCCTGGTCGTCCTGACCGGTGCTGTCGGGATCGGGCTGTTCGTCGGCGTCGTCCTCGGCCTGATCATCCTGATCCTCGTCCAGTTCGTCCGGGTCGTCGCCCAGCTGGTCGCCATAGCCCAGATCCTTGATCACCTGCCGCGCGAACCTGGCGAACTCGGCCTGATCCGAGAGGATATCGTCAAGGTTTTCCAGCGTTCCGCCGGCCTGTTCCTCGATGAAGCCGCGCCACAGGTTCATCACGTTCTCGGCGGCGGGCGGCAGGTCGCGCCCCGTGGCCAGATGCCGGATCAGATAGCCCGCGGCCACCGGCAGCGGCGCCTCGGCGGGTTGCTTGCACTGGTCATAGCCACGCCGGATCGCCTCGTGGCTGATCTTGACGTCGATGTTCGACGCGGTGCCCGGCATGTCGCGCGCGCCCATCGCCTCGCAGCGGGCAACCTCCATCGCCTCATAGAGATCCCGCGCCATGTCGCCCGGAGGGGCATAGCGGTTGTGCGTGGCATCGTCGTGATAGCGGCGCTGCAAGGCCAGCGCATCCGCCGTGCCGCGTGCCAGCAGCACCTCTTCGCGGCTCATCCTGCGCGAAACCTGCGGCAGCCGCATCGACTCGCCCGACAGCCCCGAGGGATCGACCGTGTATGACACGTTCAATTCCGGATCGTGGGCCATCACCTTGGTGGCTTCGGCCAGCGCCTTCTTGAACGGATCGGCGGGGTTGTCGTTTGGTTTTTTCATCAATCGGCCCCTGCCTGTTCAAGCGTCATTTCACCGGTCGCCAGCCGCGCCAGCACATCCACATGCACATCCAGCGCATCCACCACAGTATACCCCGGTTCCTGCCCGTCAAAGGCCAGATTCAGATCGGTGCCCGCCAGCACAATTGCGTCGGCGTCAAGATCGTTGACCATGCGGCGGCCTGCATCCAGAAACAGGGCGCGGTCGGACGCTGAACATACCCCTGCAATCGCCATGTCCTGATAGGTCTGCCCCAGCGTGTCGATCTCGTCTTCCAATGCGACCGCGCCGGTCTGCGCAAGCTGTCCATAGAGTTTCGTTCGCATCACAACCCGCGTACCCAGCAATCCGACGGTTCCAAACCCTTGCGAGGCGAAATAGGCGTCCAAAGGTTTGACCGCCGATATCAAGGGCAATGAGGACAGTGCCACCGTCTCGTCATAGCAGAAATGCCCGCCCAGAGATGTGATCGCTGCGCAGTCGGCGCCCGCCGCTTTCAGCCGGTCGATCAGGCCCGCATAGATCCGCGCCTGCGTGTTCCGGTCATCGGCCAGATTGGTTCGCACCAGATCCTGCACATCCGCATGAACGATGGTCAGCGCCAGCCGCTTGCCCTGCGCGGCCACAGCGGCAGTCAGCCGCTGATAATAGACCACCGTCGCCGCAACTCCGATCCCGCCTATCAAGCCGATATGCACGGCCGACGTCATGTCACCCCAGGCTCGCGCTCGCGGCGCTTTCCGGCAGTTCCTCGTCAAAGCAGCGCTGATAGAATTCGGCCACGGTCTGGCGTTCCAGTTCGTCGCATTTGTTCAGGAAGCTCAGGCGGAAGGCATAGCCCACGTCGCGGAAGATCTCGGCGTTCTGCGCCCAGTTGATCACCGTCCGCGGGCTCATCACCGTGGACAGATCGCCATTCATGAACGCCGTCCGGGTCAGGTCGGCGACGGTCACCATCTGGCTGACGGTCTTGCGCCCTGTAGCGGTGTTGTAATGCGGCGCCTTCGACAGCACGATCATCGTCTCGGCGTCGTGGCTGAGGTAGTTCAGCGTCGAGACCAGCGACCAGCGGTCCATCTGCGCCTGGTTGATCTGCTGCACCCCGTGATAAAGACCGGTGGTATCGCCCAGACCCACGGTGTTGGCGGTGGCAAACAGGCGGAAATACTTGTGCGGGGTGATGATCTCGTTCTGGTCCAGCAGGGTCAGCTTGCCGTCATGTTCCAGCACGCGCTGGATCACGAACATCACGTCGGCACGGCCCGCGTCGTATTCATCGAACACGATGGCGACCGGGTTGCGCAGCGCCCAGGGCAGGATGCCCTCGTGGAATTCGGTCACCTGCTTGCCGTCGCGCAGCTTGATCGCGTCCTTGCCGATCAGGTCGATCCGGCTGATATGGCTGTCAAGGTTGACGCGCACCGCAGGCCAGTTCAGCCGCGCCGCGACCTGTTCGATATGGGTCGATTTGCCGGTGCCGTGATAGCCCTGGATCATAACCCGGCGATTATGGGCAAAGCCGGCCAGGATCGCCAGCGTGGTTTCCGGGTCGAACTTGTAGGTGTGGTCCATCGCCGGCACCCGGTCCGAGGCTTCGGAAAATCCCTTGACCATCATGTCGGTGTCGATGCCGAACACGTCACGGACCGAGATCTCTTCGGTGGGTTTTGCGTTGATGTCGATCGATCCGTCAGCCATGCGCCTCGTCCTTATCCTGTGCCCCGCCTGGCGGGTTTGAGCCCGTGTGTGGTGCAACATATTGCGGACAAGGGCAAGGGAAAGGCGCGCGGTCCGGCGACTGATACGGCGTTTCTTTCCAAACTGGCCTTACCGATGATCGCGCCAATGCCCGGCGGCGGTTTTCCGCGGGGGCAGCATGGTCCGGCCAAGTCTTGTTTGAAGTCAACTTGTTCCAAGCTATTCTGAAATTCAGATACGTCCTGAACGCAGGAGAAATCAACATGGCGCTGGATATTTTCGGCCCAACTTCGATCTCGATCGGATCGACCACGAATACCACCAGCGCGCAATATACCGCGTCAAAATTCGGGGCGGCGTGGAGCGTCGACGTTCTGGATGCCGGGGGGCTGTCGCCCTCGGATTACACGGTCACGATCTCCAGCACCGGGTTGCTGACCGTCACGCTGGAACCCGGCATTTTTGTCGATCCCGACGCCACCTTTACGCTGCTAGTGAACGCGACGACCGGGCCGGGAGTGGGCAACAACGGCTCTCTGATCGTCACGGTCGCGCTGCCGGATGGTATCGTGCCCTGCTTTGTGGCTGGAACTTTGCTGGAAACCGCCGCAGGGCCGGTCCCGGTCGAAGACATTACCGCCGGCGACCAACTCCGGCTTGCGGATGGCGGGCTGGCCGCTGTCACCTGGGTGGGGCAACGCACATTGCATCCCGACCAGCTTTGCGCCCTGCCGCGTCTGTGCCCGGTGCGGATCAGCCGCGACGCGCTTGGCCCTGGCTTGCCGACCCATGATCTGTTGGTCTCGCCCCAACACCGCATCGTGCTGGAAGGATGGCGCGCACAGCTTCATTTCGGCGCGGATCAGGTTTTTGCCGCCGCCATTCATCTGGTCGATGACAGCCGCATCCGACAGATCATGCCCGATGGCCCCGTCACCTATGTCCACGTGGCCTGCGCCCGGCACGAGGTGGTTCTGTCCCACGGCCTCAAGACCGAAACCCTGTTTCCCGGCGATGCGGCCCTGATGGCGCTGGACCGGGCCGACGTGGCCGAGTTGAAAGACCTGTTTCCCGAAGTGTCGGGCCACGATCCGGCGCGCCTGCCGGTGACGCGCCTGCCCTGCCTGAAGCGGTACGAGGCAAGTGTTTTCAGGGCTATGGGCTGACTGACCGGCACACCGAGAACCATATGGCTTTTCCGGTAGCGGACGGCAGGTTGGATTGAGCGGCGCCGACCCTAGCTGTGCAACCGCTTGTAATCCTGCGGCGTGCATCCCATCCGGCGTTTGAAGAACCGGGTGAAATCGCCGGGATTGCCGTAACCCGTTTCATAAGCGACATCGGTGACGTTGTATTCCGGCACGGCAAGCATCCTGCGTGCGATGTCCAGACGGGCATGTGACAGCAGGTCCGAATGGCTCGTCCCGAACGCGGCCAGTTTCCGTCGATAGCTGCGTTCGCTCATTCCAAAGGCAGCGGCAACGCGGCGCGCCGAGATGTCGACAGGCGATGAGGCCAGGAACTTGGTGATGCAGGCTTTCAGCGCCTGCTCCGGCTGTCGCGCCTCGGGTGTTCCGTGCCCTGCGACCGGGGCTGACAAGGTCACGTCGGCGCGGATGATCGTGCCAAGATCGAAGGCCAGACCGAAATGGTCGGTATCCGGTTCCACGGGCAGGTCTTTCAGGTTCTCCGGCAGGTCACCCGAGCGCAGGGCGATTGGCAGCCGAAGCGCAACCGGCTGCAGGCCCGGCGCAAGGATGCGTCGCGCCCCTGACAGCATGATGCTCAGGTTATATTGCAGCACCGACCACCGGTCGGACCATTCGGTCGCGGATGTGGTGCGCAGCACCCAGACCTGCTGGCCGCGGATTTCGCAGGAAAAACGGGCGCCAGTTATGAAGCCGTTGAAGACCCGCGTCATGGCCTCAAGCGCTTCCCGGTTGGTGATGCCGGTGGGCAAAGGAACACCCGCCACGGAATGGGTCTGCGCGCGCTCTGTCGGGTCCATGGAAAGACTGTCGAACAGGAAATTGTTCTGCCCGTTCTCCCGTTGTACCAATTCCAGAAAAAGCTCGGTCGCGTGCAGGGGGACATACCCATGAGGTTCGTCCACGATGTTTCCCGGAAGCCCGGCCCGCTCGGCCAGCCGTTCCAGTTTGCTGCTTGGCATGTCCGCCGCACCGAATACCGGGCGCAGGGCAGGGGCAAATACGAGATCGAGACGGATCATACCGCTTCTCCTGTCCCGTTTTCTGAAAACGTCAATTCACTGATCGATAGATTGCCGCTGAACTCTTTTTGGCCGGAAATGCTAAGCATCTTCCTGCAAACATCTTAATATTACAATGAATTATTTCAACGACGATCTGGGGGAGTATAATATGACTGCTTTCAAGACATTAAGGCGGCTGAAGGCGACGGCATCTGCCGCGATGATTTGCGCGGGCATGTTCACCGCGACCGTGTCGGCGGCGCAGGACAAGCCGATGAACTTTCTGATCATCTGGGGGGATGACGTCGGGTACTGGAACATCAGCGCCTACAATCAGGGCATGATGGGCTATGAGACCCCCAACATCGACCGCATCGCCAGCGAAGGCATGCTGTTCACCCACGCATACGGCGAACAGTCCTGCACCGCCGGGCGCGCCAGTTTCGTCACCGGCCAGTCGGGTTTCCGCACCGGTCTGCTCAAGGTCGGCCTGCCCGGCGCCAAAGAAGGGATGAGCGAGAAGGACCCGACCATCGCCGAATACATGCGGTCCAAGGGCTACATGACCGGCCAGTACGGCAAGAACCACCTTGGCGATCTGGACGAGCATCTGCCGACCAACCACGGCTTTGACGAGTTTTTCGGCAATCTCTATCACCTGAACGCCGAGGAAGAGCCGGAGAATGCCGACTATCCCAAGAACCCCGAGTTCAAGGAAAGATTCGGCCCGCGCGGGGTGATCCGTTCGAATGTCGACGGCACGGTCGAGGATACCGGGCCACTGACCCGCAAGCGGATGGAAACCATCGACGAGGAAGTCACCGCCGGGGCGCTCGATTTCATTGACCGCGCGGTCAGCGAGGATAAGCCGTTCTTCCTGTGGTACAACACCACCCGGATGCATATCTTCACCCACCTCAAGGAAGAAAGCCGAGGCGTCACCGGGCTGGGCATCTATCCCGACGGCATGGTCGAACATGACGGCATGGTCGGCGAGATGCTCGACAAGCTCGACGAACTGGGCATCGCCGACAATACCGTGGTGATGTATTCCACCGACAACGGGGCCGAAGTGTTCAGCTGGCCCGATGGCGGCACCACGCCGTTCCGCAACGAGAAGAACTCGAACTGGGATGGCGGCTTCCGCGTGCCGATGATCATCAAGTGGCCGGGCGTGATCGAGCCGGGGCGCAAGTCGAACACGATCATCAGCCACCTCGACTGGTTCCCGACTTTCATGTCGGCGCTGGGCGATGCGGACATGAAGGAAAAGATGCTGACCGAAGCCCCCTTTGGCGAGGGCAACGAGCCGGTGCATCTGGACGGGTACGACTTCATGCCGTATTTCCGCGGCGAAGCCGACAAGGGGCCGCGGCGCGAGTTCTTCTATTTCTCCGACGGCGGCGACCTGATGAACCTGCGCTATGACCAGTGGAAAGTGGTCTTTGCCGAACAGCGCGCCGAAAGCTTCGATGTCTGGCAGGATCCGCTGACCCCCTTGCGGTTGCCCAAGGTGTTCAACATGTTCTCGGATCCGTTCGAAAAGGCCGACCACGAGGCGATCAACTATCCGCAATGGCGGCTGGAACGGGCCTATCTTCTGGTTCCCGCCCAGGCCTTTGTGGCGCAGTTCCTTGGCACGTTCGAGAAATACCCACCGCGCCAGAAACCCGCGAGCTTCTCGATCGACCAGGTTCTGGAAACCCTGCAGACCAATCAGGGCGGCTGAAACGGCCAAAAACCCCACCACTCACAGAAGGGCGCCCCGACCGGGCGTCCTTTTTTCGACCCCGCGAGGTTCCGTTGCAGGGCGCGTGACAGCCCACCGCTCTGCGTCTACGCTGCATATGCGCATATCGACAGGAGGGGTCCATGCACCGCAAGCTCGCGGCCATTCTTGCCGCCGATGTCGTCGGGTTCACCGGCATGATCGTCCGCGACGAAGAGGGAACGCTCAGGCGCGTGGAACAGCTGCGTCACGAGGTGATCGGGATGCAGGTCGAGGCCCATCGCGGCCCCGTGTTCAAGGCCATGGGCGACGGGTTTCTGGCCGAGTTTTCCAGCACGATCGAGGCGGTTCACTGCGCGGTCGCGATCCAGCGAACCATGGCCATCAACGGCGCGCGCGACCGGGACACCACACCGATGCGCCTGCGGCTTGGGGTTTCCGTAGGTGACGTCGTCGTGCAGGACGGCGATCTGCTGGGCGAGGGAGTCAATCAGGCTGCCCGCCTTCAGGCGCTGGCGGAACCGGGCGGCATCGCCGTGTCGGGCGAGATCATGAGCCAGATCCGGGGCAAGATCGACCTTCCGCTGCAGGATTGCGGCCACCAGCGGGTCAAGGACTCCGATGATCCGATCCACGTCTACATGACGCGCGAGCATGGCGAGAACCGCGCGCGCGGGCTGTTCGATTTCGACGAAGACGCATTGGCGGCGATGTCGGCCACAGGTGGCTGTCTGTGTGGTGCGATCCGGTACGAAATCAGCCTGCCGCCGATCAGTACCGGCTATTGCCATTGCCGCTTTTGCCAGCGGTTCACCGGCGCGGCGATGAGCGCGTGGACGGCGTTTCCCGCCTCGGGCGTACGGTTTCCCGGGGCCGAGCCCCGGTATTTTTCCTCGTCTCCCATCGGCGAGCGCGGCTTCTGTCCCGATTGCGGATCAAGCCTCACCTACCGGCTGGTGCAGCCAAGGCGCGCAGCCTATCTCGTGGTGATGACGACCAGCCTTGACGAGCCGGGCAAATACGCGCCCGCCGCCCATAGCGGCATCGAAAGCCGCATGCCGTGGCTCGACATCCTCGACGATCTGCCCCGCACCACCTGCGCCAATTCCCGCGTGCTTCAGGAAGCCTGGTCATCGGTGGGCCTGCCGGACCCCGAGACATGGGTGCCGCACGCCAAACCGCCCAAGGTGTTCTGAACCGCAACCGGTGCCCCACCCGCCGCGCGCGGGATTTACAGCGCTGCCCTCAGCTTCTACCGTTCCGGACGCCCCGATTCCTGCCGGTGGAGACCAATGCCGCACGACACCCCCAATATCCTGCTGGTCATGGCCGACCAGATGACCCCCTTCATGCTCGAGGCCTGCGGCCACCGGGTCGCGCGCACCAGACACATGAAGGCGCTGGCCGACCGGGCGGTCAACTTTGCCACCGCCTATACGCCCAGCCCGATCTGTGTACCTGCGCGGTCGTGTTTCATGACCGGGCTGCACACCTCGACCACCGGTTGCTACGACAACGGCGATCCCTATCACAGCTTCATCCCGACCTTCGCCCATTACCTGACCAACGCGGGCTATGACACCGTGCTGTCGGGCAAGATGCATTTCATCGGCGCCGACCAGCTGCACGGCTTCCGGCGGCGGCTCAACACCGACATCTACCCCTCGGGGTTCATCTGGTCCTACCCGCTGCTCGATGAAAACGACCCCAACGCGATGGCCTTCGATTTCGCGCCCCAGTACCAGGCCCGCAATATCGGCGCAGGCTGGAGCGCCGAGCTGCAATATGACGAGGAAACCCATTTCCGCGCGCTCGAATACCTGCGCCACGCCCCCGACCGGCCCTTCATGCTGACGGTGTCCTATACCAACCCGCACCCGCCCTATATCGTGCCCCGCAAATACTGGGACATGTACAAGGATGCCGACCTGCCGCTGCCGCATTACCCGGCGGACATGGATGCGCACTATTCGGATTTCGACCGCGCGTTCTTGCGCTGGTACGGGCTCGACCGCAAAAGCATCCGCAATGAAACGGACCTGCTCGCGATGCGCCGCGGCTTTGCCGCGCTCGCCCACTACATCGACGACAAGCTGGGAGAGCTGCTCGACGTGCTCGATGAACAGGGCCTGCGGGACAACACGATGGTCATCGTCACCTCGGACCATGGCGAGATGCTGGGCGAAAAGGGCCTGATCCAGAAACGCAGCCACTATGAATGGTCCGCCCGCATCCCGCTGATCATCGACTACCCCGGTGCCGGGCACCGCCGCGTCGACACGCCCGTGTCGCTGATCGACCTGCCCGCCACCTTCCTTGATCTGGTCGGCGCCACGCCCGCCCGCCCGATGGAGGGGCGCTCGCTGATGCCCGCGCTGCGCGGCGAGCCGCTGGACGAGGTGCCGGTGATCTCGGAATACCACGGCGAAGGCATCATGCGCCCCAGCTTCATGATCCGCAAAGGTGCGTGGAAATACCTCTACTGCCACGGCTCCCGGCCACAACTCTTCAACATCGACGCCGATCCCGGCGAGTGGACCAACCTGGCCGGTACACCGCAAGCCGCCGATATCGAACGAGAGATGGCGGCGATCATCACCGATCGCTTCGATCTGGATGCCATCGAACGCGATGTCTGGGCGCGGCTGGCGCAAAAACAGGTGGTCAACGCGGCCATGGCGGCGAACGAGACCGCGTGGGATTATCAGCCCGACCCGAACGCATCGACGGCCTATATCAGAACCTGAGAAACGGCCCGTCCGATGACTCGAACAGGCCTGCTTCTTTCTGGTCTCGAATACCCGAATTCCGCCGCAACCGCCGGGCGCGACGTTTATCTGAAATTGCGGCTGTCCTTGATCTGATCCCAGGCCCAGACCACTTCCTGCAACTGGTCTTCCTGGCTGCGGTCGCCGCCGTTCATGTCGGGGTGCAGCACCTTGATCAGCTTCTTGTAGGCCGATCGCACCTCGGCCTTGGTCCAGCTGTCCTTGGCCTCAAGGATCTCGATGGCGCGCCGTTCGGTCGGCGGCAGGCGGCGGCCTCCGGCGGCGGCACGGCCCGGGTTCTTGGTGGCATTCTCGCCCAGAACCTGATGCGGGTCCTCGATGCCCAGCCGCGCCCAGGCGCGGGTTTCGGGATCGATGAAGGGCTTGGTCTCACGCTCCCACACCTTGTCCTTCGAGCGCTGCGCGTTCAGCTCGGCCTCGGTGGTGCCGTCGAAAAAGTTCCATTTCTGATTATATTCGCGCACATGCTGCTGGCAGAACCAAAAGAAATCGTCCAGAACGTCCGGCGCCTTTGGCGCGCGGTACTTGCCCGCCTCTTCGCATCCCTCGTGGTCGCAGAGGCGGGTCGAGGTCTCGGACGCACCCGACATGCCCCGCCGCCCGCGCGGGTTTTTCTTCTTTGCGGATGAGACCGACATGTCGAACCCGAACGGGTCTGATTTCACCATGGCGCTGCTCCTTACGAACTCGTCTTCTCGACTCGGAGGCAGCAGTTTAGTCTAAGTGGCCGAAGATAGAAGAGGGGAGCGGCAATTATTTTGCCGCATGAGCAGAAATGAGCATGACCGAAGACATCCGTACCCGCCTGACCCAGGCGTTTGAGCCGCGCGAGCTTGACGTGATCGACGACAGCGAAAGCCATCGCGGCCACGCGGGATATCGCGAAGGTGGCGAAAGCCATTTCAATGTCCGCATCCGCGCCGAGGCCTTTGCCGGCAAATCCCGCGTCGCCTGTCATCGCGCGGTGCATGCCGCCCTGGGTGACATCGTCCCCCGCATCCACGCGCTGTCGCTGGATATCGGCAGCTAGCGCCGCGCTGGTCCGCGCAGGGCGGCACCGCTTTGACACGGCAGGCGCCCGCGCTAAGCTGGCCGGATCAAGTTGGATCGAGTACCGCCATGCCGCCGACCAGAAAACTGGCAGCAGTCCTCTCTGCCGATGTCGTGAACTATTCGGGGCAGATGAAGGCTGACGAAAACCGAACGCTCACCGAGCTTCGCAAACTGCGAAAGGACGTGTTCGAGCCGATGGTCGCCGATCATCTGGGCAACGTGATCAAGCGCATGGGCGACGGCTGGCTGGTCGAGTTTGCGGCGGTTTCCGACGCCGTGCGCTGCGCCCTCGATCTTCAAAGCGGCACGGCGCAGCATTCCGCGCTGCAACTGCGGGTCGGGGTACATCTGGGCGACGTCGCCTTTGACGATGACGACATCTTTGGCGACGGCGTCAATCTGGCCGCCCGCCTTCAGGCCGAGGCGGAACCGGGTACGGTGCTGATTTCCGACGTGGTCCAGCGCAGTGTCGACGAAGAACTGGCCAAGATCTTTCGCCGGGCCGGAGATCGCAACTTCAAGAACCTGCCCGCGCCCGTCCCGGTGTTTCAATGGTCCCCGCCCGAGGCGCCGCCGCCGCGCGTGACGCCGAAAACCCATGCCCAGTCCCTCATGATCGGCGTGCTGCCGTTCGACAACCTGTCCTCGGATCCCGATCAGGCTTTTTTTGCCGACGGCATCACCGAAGAGATCATCACCACGCTCTCCAAGCTTCCGAAACTGCTGGTGGTCGCGCGCAATTCCACGTTTGTGTACAAGGGGCGTTCCGTCGACATCAAACAGGTCGGGCTGGAACAGGGTCTCGATCTGGTTCTGGAAGGCAGCGTGCGTCAAAGCCGCGACCGGGTCAGGATCACCGCCCAGCTCATCGACGCCAGATCGGGGATGCATCTTTGGGCCGACCGTTTCGACAGGCACCTCGAGGATGTCTTCGAGGTGCAGGACGAGATTGCCCTCAAGATCGCGACAGAGCTTCGGGTCGAACTGCTCGAAGGCGAAATGGCTCGCTTCCGCGGATCGGGAACCACCAACATGGAGGCGTGGACCTCGCAACTCAAGGCGGTCGAATGCTGCCGGAAAGTCACGAAGGAAAGCTATGCCGAGGCCCGCCGTCTCGCCGAACGCGCAATTGCGCTGGATGCATCCTACTCGGCCCCTCTGTGCACCCTCGGGCATGTCTGCACCGTCGAGGCGCGGCACGATTTCACGCCGGATCGCGCCGCAGCACTGGCCGAGGCGCGCGAATGCGCGCAGCGCGCCCTGCAGATCGACAGCTACAATCCCGAGGCCCACGCGATCGACGGCTTTGCCGAGGCCATCGACGGAAATCTCGACGCCGCGATCCGCAAATTCAACACGGCGCTGGCGCTCAATCCGAACCACGCCGATGTCGCCGCCCGGCTTTCGCTGACGCTGGCCTTCAACGGGCAGGTTACCGAGGCGATCCGTTTCGCGCAGCAGGCCATCACGCTCAACCCGTACTATCCCGGATGGTATGCGGGCGTGCTTGGCTTTGCGTTGCGGCTCGATGGGCGACACGCCAGGGCCATCGAGGCCTTCAGGGAATACAGCGACATCGTCGAGGGCTTCGGCCATCTGGATCTTGCGATTGTCCATGCCGAAACCGGCGATATCGACACGGCCCGGCAAGAAGCGCAAACGCTGCTGAAACACCGCCCGAACTTCACGATATCTTCGTGGAAGAAAACGCAGCTTTACCGCGATCCCCGTAACCTGGACAGGGATTGCGATCATCTGCGGCAGGCCGGTCTGCCGGATTGAACAGCGTATCGGGCGCAGCCCGACCGCTGCCACCGGTTTGCCGCGCGTCCCGACAAGGCGCTAAGGTCGAACCTGCAAGATCACATTCATGGATCGGAGTGGCCGCATGCAACCTCCTGAGACGCAGGGCAAACCGGTGTTCAAAGCGGGGCTTGATCCGTCGCCCCGCACATATTCCGACACCGTCACCCTGTTGCGCCGCGCAACCTTCGCCCCCGACCGCCTGCCCAGCCAAACCCCCGCGCAGATCGAGGCATGGCTGCTCGAAGACGCGCTTGCCGCCGGGGATCTTCTGGAATTCTATCAGGAATTCCTGTGGCGCATGCTCAGGGCCGGGATGCCGGTGGAACGAAGCAGCCTGCATGTCGGCACTCTGCACCCGCAGGTCCTGGGCTATGTCTGGATGTGGAACAGCGACGACGGTTTCTGCGACGAGGGTGTCATCGACCAGTCGGTGCGCATGACGGATGCCTACCGCCGCAATCCGCTGTCCCGGGTGATCGATCATGGCGAACGCTTCCGTGCTCGCCTCGATCCGTCCAGACGGGCCAAGCATGGCCCGTTGTTGGGCGACCTCGCCGAGCAGGGATATACCGAATACGCGGCCTTTCCCCTCCGCTCCGGCGGCGCCAACCACAATGCGGCAACCGTTGCGACACGGCAGCAGGGTGGGTATTCGGACGAAGAGTTCGGCCAGATCGAGCGCCTGTTGCGCATTTTCGCTCTGCATGTCGAACGCCACATCGCCGAGCGGATTTCCCAAAACATCGCCAGCACCTATCTCGGCTCGGATGCCGGCCGTCAGGTTCTCGACGGCTCGATCCGGCGCGGTTCCGGTGCCGCGGTCGAGGCGATCATCTGGGCATCGGACCTGCGCGGGTTCACGCGGCTTTCCGACCAGATGACCGATGGTCAGCTGACAGCCGTCCTGAATGCCTATTTCGAATGCCTCGCCAGTGCGGTCATCGCGCAGGGCGGCGATGTCCTGAAATTCATCGGGGACGGGATGCTGGCGGTGTTTCCCTTTGCGGCCTTCAGCGATGAGACCGCCACAGCACAGGCCGCACTCTCCGCCACACAACGGGCGCTGGGCGCACTCGATGCCCTGAACGCCGATCCCGCCGCTCTTGCCGGGGTCATGGCCTGGCGGCCCCTGCAGACGGGAATTGCGCTCCACCGCGGCACGGTGTTTTTCGGAAATGTCGGCGCGCCGGACAGGCTGGATTTCACCGTGATCGGCAAGGCGGTGAACACCGCAAGCCGGGTCGAGGCGCTTTGCAAAACCACCGAACGGCCCGTGCTGGTCACCGCGCCGGTTGCTTCCCTCGCCAGCCGCGATCTCGCCAGCCTCGGCTTTTTCGAACTGGCTGGGCTGGAACAGCCGCTGGAGCTGTTTACGTTCCGCTGATCCGTCGCGCGACGGGACAACGACCTGCGCCTTGCCGCCGAGGGCCCTGAATACCGCAACTGCCGTTCTTGCGCGCGACACCGCTTTCATGCGCCAGCGAAGACCACCAGCACGAATGCCCGACTACGCGCCTTGCCAAAAATAGTATCCGGTCAGGAACAGTCCAAAAGCTATGATGCCTGCGCGCAGCGTCGACTGAGGAACCATCAGAGACAGAAATCCGCCAAGATAACCACCTATGGAAGAGCTGACCATCATGACCACAGCGAATGGCCACGACACCGAACCGCTGAGGCCGAAAATTATGACCGCCACGATGCTCACGGCGAAAACCACCGCATTTTTCAACGCGTTGGCCTCATGCAGATCTGCGTGTCCGTTCAGTATCAGCGCGGCCAACAGGATCTGCCCCAGGCCCGCGCCAAAGTATCCGCCGTAAACAGAAAAGAGAAAAAGCACCGCAACCGGCAAAAACGCCCATATGCGGGCCGAACCGATCCTCAATACCAGAATTGCCCGCCGAATTCCGGGCGCGGTCGAAAACAAGACCGTCGCAAATCCGATGAGATATGGCACGGCCGAGGCAAAGGCTGCCTCGCCGAGGTACAACAGCAACAAGGCACCAAGCGTTCCGCCCAGAACGCCAATGCCTACGGGCATCAGGCAATTCCGGCCAAGACGCTTCAACTGAGGGCGGAATGCCGGAAGCGCCGCAAGATTGGCGGGCGTCAGGGCCACCATGTTCGTCGTGTTGGCGACCAGGGGGGGCAGGCCCGCCCATATCAGGACTGGAAAGGTGAAAAACGTCCCGCCACCGGCAATGGCATTGGTGGCGCCCGCCAGAACGCCGGCGGCGACAAGAATCAGATAGGTCTCGACCCCTGCGGCTTCCAAGACAGGTTCCCCAACTGAATGACACGACCGTCCGAGCGCCGTGAAAACGGGTCACCCAAATCAAGTATGCCGGCGTTTTCAGTCTGGTCCGGGCCGCTCAGGTCCGTCAAGGAACAGACAGCCGGCGTGTTTTCCACCTGCGCCGTCAGGTTTTTCTTCTTCGTCCGGCTCGGGCTGTGTCTCGGCCCTCTTGAAAGACAACGGCGGATCATTCGACTCCTGCGAGATCCGCGCCGGGCCGGAAATCGTGCCGGGCCCCGGAACCGGGCGGGCCAGCGGGATGCCCTCGGGCGTGTGACTGGGCATCTCGACTTCCGCAGTTGTCGGCTCGCTGCCCTCCGCCAGCGGCCTGCGAAAGACCAGCACGTTGCGCCAGTTGACCGTGCTTCCCGTGATCCCGCTGCGCTCTTCGCTGGGCAGCAGTTCGGCCCGCAGATATTCCCACCCCTCGGCCGCCAGGGCGTTGAGCGACTGTTGCACCGAAAGGGCAAACCGCCCCTCTGCCGTTTTGACACCCCTGGCCTTGGTGCCCTTTTGCGGGGCCGGGACCACCTTGTATTCGTATCGGATCATGCTCGCGCCTTTGGTTGATTGCGCGCAGGTTACTGCAACCTCCGTCCAAAAGGCCAGAGCTCTGAAACCCGCAACCGCCAGGTGGCGGCATTTCCGCCAGACCCGTGGCCAAAACCCGCCAACTTGACGCACGCCCCTGCGCGTAGGCTTAATGCAGGGGCGATTTTGCGATTTGATACATGCTTTCAGGACCTGTCCATTGACGAAAGGCCAAGACAACACACGCTGGTGGATTTTGGGCGCGATGGGGGTGATCCTCGGGGTCATCCTGCTGGACGAAACCGTCGTCGGCGTCGCCCTGCCGACCATCCAGGCCGAGATCGGCCTGACCGCGCTGGGCGCGCATTGGGTGGTGAACGTCTATCTGCTGACGCTGGCGGCGCTGGCCGGAGCGGCGGGCAGACTGGGCGACATTCTGGGCACGCGGGCGCTGGTCGTGGCGGGGCTGGTGCTGTTCGGCCTGTCCTCGGCTGTCGCCGGGATGGCGGGCAGCGGCACAACCCTGATGCTTGCGCGCATGATGCAGGGGATCGGGGCCGCGGTGATCTTTCCGCTGTCTCTGGTGCTGGTCTCGATGTCCTTCGGCGAGGATGAGCGCGGCATGGCGCTGGGCATCTACGGCTCCATCGGCACCACCTTTCTGGCGCTGGGGCCGGTGGTCGGAGGGCTGCTGACCGAATACCTCTCCTGGCGCTGGATCTTCTGGATCAACCCGCCGATCGTTCTGGTCGTGGCGGCGGTCACCTGGCGGTTCTGGCGCGACCCCGACCGCGTGCCCGAGGACCGGTTCGACTGGCGTGGCCTTGTGCTGCTGGTCACCGGCCTGACCCTGACCGTCTTTGCCATCATGGAGGGGCCGGACCGCGGCTGGACCCGCGCGGACGTGGTTCTGCCGCTGGGTCTGGGGCTGGTGCTGCTGGCGCTGCTGATCCCGGCCGAGCTGAAATTCACACCGCCCCTGATCGCGGTGCGCCTGTTTTCCAACCCGACCTTCGCCGCCTCGAACCTGATCGTGTTCCTGGCCCAATATGTAAAGATCGCCAGCTATGTCTTTGGCGCGATGTATTTTCAAACCGCGATGGGCCTGTCGCCGCTGATGGCGGGCGTAGCGCTGTTGCCCGCCGTGGCGCCGCCGATGTTCTCGGCCCCCTTTGCGGGCAAGGCCGCGGACAGGTTCGGAACCCGTGGCCCGTCGCTCATGGGGGTGCTGGGGTCGATGCTTGGTATTTCGGCGGTGGCGCTGGGTATGGGGATGCACAGCCACGCGCTGATCCTTGCCGGGCTGCTTTTGTCGGGCGTCGCCGTATCCTTTCTGTTCGTGCCGCCGCAGCGCGCGGTGATGATGTCGGTGCCGCCCGCGATGCAGGGGCAGGCGGGCGGCATCGTGCTCAGCAGCCAGCTTCTGGGCGGCACCCTCGGCATGGCGCTCTGCAGCACGGTCTATGCCATGACCGGCAGCTTTCCGGCGGTGTTCTGGACCACCGCCGCCTTTGCTCTGGCGGTGCTGCTCTATGCGCATTTTGCCATCGAACATCCGAAGCACAGCAAGCCGAAAGGGACCCCGTGAAACCCAATCTGACCCGCCTCCTGCGCGCACTCGCCATCGCCTTTCTACCTGGCCTGACAGCCGGGCTTGCATCGGCGCAGGACGGCGCGCCAAAGCTCGACTTCGCCTCGCGCAATCCCGACTTGCCCAATGTCGCGGTGCTGGCCACCGGCGGCACCATCGCCGAACGCACCGACCCCAAGACCGGCGGCGCGGTTCCGGCGGTCTCGGCCAAGGATCTGGTTGCCGCCGTGCCGGGCCTGTCCAAACTGGCCAATATCGGCGTGCTGCAGGTCAGCAACATCGATTCCTCGCAAATGACCCCGTTGATCTGGGCCAGGCTCAGCGCCGATCTGGACGCGGTGCTCGCACGCCCCGACATTGCCGGAGCGGTCGTCACCCACGGCACCGACACCATGGCCGAGGGCGCGTTTTTCGTGGATGTAACGCTCAAAAGCGGCAAGCCGGTGGTGTTCACAGGCGCGATGAACGACGCCTCCAGCCCCAACCCCGACGGCCCCGGCAACATCCATGCCGCCGTCGCACAGGTGCTGTCGCCCGATGCCGGAAACTGGGGCGTGACCGTGACCCTCAACCGCTATGTCAATTCCGCCCGCCACGTGCGCAAGACCCAGACAACCAACGTCCAGACCTTCAACTCGGGCGAAAAAGGGTATCTGGGCTATGTCCTGGGCACCGATGTGCAGCGCCTCAACGACCGGGTGAACCGTATCCGCCTGCCGCTGCCCGAGCCGATGCCGCAAGACTTTCCCGACATCCCGATCATCATGGATTATGCCGGCTCTGACGGCCGATTGCTGCGTCATGCCGTCGACAGTGGCGCCAGGGGGCTGGTGGTCGAAGGCGTCGGCGCGGGCAACGTGAACGCCGCCACCTTCAAGGCCATCGAATACGCTCTGTCCAGGGGGCTGCCCGTGGTCATCGCCACCCGCGTTCCCCATGGCCGGGTCGAACCGATCTATGGCGATCAGGGCGGCGGCGCGACGCTGCAGAAAGCGGGCTGCATCCTCGCCGGAGACCTGCCATCGACCAAGGCCCGCCTGCTGCTGATGCTGGGCCTGCTGCAGCACGGGCCGGACAGGGCGGCGTTGGGGAAGCTGTTTGAGGGGGGATGACCCGGCTCCAGACAAAATAGCACCCGATTGGCCAGCCCTCACAGCATAGGTTGCAGTTTGTCAAAGATGGTCTGCAACATGGGCGATGAACGCGTCGAGGTCGTCGGGTTCGAGGCCACGGCTGCCGTTGCCATGTGAACTGGTTTTTGCGGATGCAGTCGGCATATCGCAGCCCGAAGCGGCCAAACGCCACTGGACGGAAATATCTGCTAACTGACCTCGCCGCGCGGGTCGCGTAAACCATCAGGGCCAGCGGTCACGTGCACCGCGTCTAAAGGCCGAACACAAGACCGCTTCTGACAAAATGCAAATCACCTCAAAAATGTCTTGCTTTGCAGGAGCCATCCATGCAGGACAAAGCGCCATTTCGCTGCAGTTGCGCCAAGGGCTGGTCTTATTGAGTGATAGATTGATCCAGTTCCAAAATATTGCCTTCTGGGTCACATCATCAGAGCCCCCGCTGCCCTCGACCTCGGCCTCTTGCGATGCCTCGATCCATACCGGCGTGGTGCCTGCCGTACATGGATCGACCGGCAACCACGATGTGTTTCGCTTCTCGATGCCCGATATCTTTTCGGAGGTGCGCAAGCGGGGTGGCGTGACCGGGGCCGTGGCCCATTCCTACTGGTCAGAGTTTTTCAACCGCGCGCCCTTCGATCCGGTCCGCGACATCGAATATGACGAGCCCGAGAGCGGCACCATCAACCATGGCCGCTTCCACACGATGGCGGGGTACTGGCCAGCCAACCAGATGACGCCCAGTGATGCCGACCTCTTCGCGACGCTGACGATGCTGACAGAGCGCTACAACCTCAATTTCGGCATTCTGCACACCTGCACGCTTGATAGCATGGGCCACAGGTTCAAACATGACTGTGAAGAGATGGACGGCGCGTGCTGCGCCCTCGACGCTCAGCTGACGCCCTATATCCGGCGCTGGCGTGACAACGGCTACGAGGTGATCGTTGCCGCCGATCACCGCCAGTCGATGCGCGGTCGCCATGGCGGGCGCGGTGAAGACCAGCAAGACGTCGCCCTTTATTACTTCGGCGGAGCAAACCGCCCCGATCCCGAAACGGCCCTGAAACTTACCCAGCTCGCCCCAACAGTCATTTCCCGCCTGGGTCTGCCAATCCCTGGACCCATGTCGGAGGACAGTTTCCTAAACTGAGTCACACTCGCAAATATGACCTCCCTGTCGCGATGAGTTCGCGCAACCTGGGTGGCGTCAATATCGGCGCCACCCCTTTTTGCGGATCAACCCAACCAAAACATTCCAACTTTGAAAGACAGCTTTGAGTGTAAGGTCGCTATTTGTGTATCTCGCAGCATTTGCAAAATGGGCTCAGCCGTTGAATCCGCCGCTCCTTGCCAGAATGCCCGCTGCCAGATAGCAAACGGCACACGAATATCTCGAAAATTCGGGAACTCCGTGCAGTTGCGGATGTTTGGCCGGAAGGTGCGAGGACTTGGCCAAAGGACTGTCTCAGAGCGTGTCATCATCGCGGATCGCGGCGACACAGCATGGCTGTGAAGAGCCCAGATCCACCAGTGCTGCGCGCAGCCGAAAGGGCTGCAATACCATCTAATTTGTGGTCGTTGGCAGGCGGGTTTCTAATCTTGGCGGGGTCGCACGGTTTGATCGTGATCGAGATCTTCCATATCCTTGAAACGATCACCGATGCGATGATGCGGGCGGCCACCTGTTGCCACGCCGATCGCGATCAGGATTTCATCGGCGGCGGGCGCATCGGGAATGTTAAACTCTACGGTCATAAAGTGAGAGCGCGCACCGCCCCGGGTTATATGCTTAAGCGGCATGGTGATCGAATTGCCCGGCCCGCCACGTTTGTTTGAAAACGGAATGAACTCACTGCTTTGCACCGCGTCGCGCAAAAAATTGCCAAACCGCAGGGTATGGATTAGGGCTGATCCGTGTTCGACCTCACCGTTCACGCCAACAATGGCGGATTTTCCAAACGCCTCGACGTTTTCGCCGCCACCCACCAGCGGCATGAGCCGGCCGACCATCTCCTCTCCGAGCACCGGAGCGAAAGCGTGAATTTCGGGGCGCAGATCCTCGACAAACCGACCAGACCACGGGTTTTTCAGAACGGCGGCGACGGCGGCCATACGCAATGGCGGGGTTGCCGGTTTGTGGCCTTCGATCAGAGTGTCTTCGATAAAGGCGACGTATTTGCGAACTTCGGGTGTCATATGTTCTCTGCCTATTTGGGGTTAGGTGCCACAATTGGCGGCGAGGAATGGGTCAATCAGGCCACCAATTTGATCGGGGGCTTCCAGCAGCACCGAGTGTTTGAGGCGAGGCAGGATGTGCAGTTCTGATCCGGCGATCCGTGCATGGATGAATTCCGACATGCGTGGATTAGAACCAATGTCCTTTTCGCCAGTCATGATCAGCGTCGGCACGGCGATACGTTCGAGTTGATCCCCCAGATCGCTGCCTGCAAGCACGCGATAAGCGGCGACGTAGCAATCTGGGTCATTTTGCAGGGATTTCTGACGGCGCGCCTCCAGTACCTCGGGGTGGGCCGCGGCGAATTCGGGGGTGAACCAACGATCAACGGCGTTGGACAGATGGGTTGTCGCTCCTTCGCGCGCAAGGGTTTCGGCACGTTCGTTGACGCGGGCCTGCTCATCAGGTGTGCGACCCGCGACGGTAGAAACCAGAGTAAGGGATTGCACACGGTCAGGATGAGACAGCGCCAGGGATTGCGCCACCAGACCGCCCAGAGAAAAGCCGATGACCGAAACACGGTTCAACCCCAGATGATCCAGCAAAGCGACGGCATCGCCACTTAGATCATCCAGCGTATAAGGCCCCGGCGTTCGCTGTGATTGCCCGTGCCCGCGCTGATCATAACGAACATAACGCCGATCCGGCGACATGTGTGACAGCACACCATCCCAACTTTCCAAATCGGCACCCACGCCATGGATCAGCAAAACCGGGGGGCCGGTTCCTTCATCACGGTAGTTGAGCGCTACCGCCGCTCCGCGCTTAAACATCCGCAAGAATCCGGGCATCCCGCGACCTAAAACTGAGCGTTGCCTGCGATCCGATTTCGAGCGCGGTCGCCTCGGCCTGCGCGGCTTGTTCCAATGCGATCACTTCTGTGCCGTCCTC
Organism: Ruegeria sp. YKSE079; assembly: GCF_059612845.1. NCBI lineage: Bacteria > Pseudomonadati > Pseudomonadota > Alphaproteobacteria > Rhodobacterales > Roseobacteraceae > Ruegeria > Ruegeria sp. YKSE079. The sequence continues at coordinate 40,080 of NZ_JBXWRJ010000020.1, forward strand.
AAGTGCGATGATCGCCTTGCGCGACTGTCCGAGGTAGATCAGCTCCTTTACGGTGCCGCTGAGCGTGTTGTCATCGCCTGATGCATTTGTCCCGCCCACGACGTGAAGCCGCTCGGGCCTGATTGCCAGAACAGCAGCCGCGCCCTCAGGCAGAGGAGCATCCATCTGCCCGCTGAGACCACGCACCTTGGCATTTTTCCCTGTCGCCGCTTCGATCCGGCCGGAAACGAAATTGGTCTCGCCGATGAAGTCAGCGACAAATTTGGTCTGGGGTGCCTCGTAGAGATCGTGCGGTGTGCCGATCTGCTCAATACGACCCTCGTTGAATACGGCAATTCGGTCGGACATCACCAATGCCTCTTCCTGATCGTGGGTAACGTACAAAACAGTTGCACCAAGGTTCTTGTGCAAATGCATGATTTCGATCTGCATATGCTCGCGAAGTTTCTTGTCGAGCGCACCAAGAGGTTCATCCATCAAAAGAAGCCGAGGCTTGAACACCATGGCGCGGGCCAGAGCCACGCGCTGTTGTTGACCCCCCGACAGTTCCTTGGGCAAACGCAGGCCAAACCCGGCCAGACCCACCATTTCCATCGCTTCCTCGACCCGCGCGCGGCGGTCCGCCTTGGGTACGCCTCGCATCTCTAATGGAAAGGCTACGTTTTGGGCCACAGACATATGCGGGAACAGTGCATAATGTTGAAACACCATGCCGATGTCGCGTTTCCATACCGGGATCGGATCAAGTGGTTTGCCTTCCAGCTGGATATGCCCTTTGGTTGGTTCGGTGAAACCTGCAACCATCATCAAGGTAGTGGTTTTGCCCGACCCAGAGGGCCCAAGGAAAGTGACAAATTCGCCCGGTGCAACATCAAGATTGATATCCTTGGCAGCAACAACACTTCCATAGGCCTTGCCGATTTCAGAAAGTTTGAGAATTGGGTCGGTCATCTGGGAGGTCCTTACAGCCCGGGCGCACGGCCGGAACGGCGTCGCGCAAGCCCATCCATCAGAAGGGCGAAGAGAGAAAACAAGAACAGCACTGTCGCGATGGCGGCAATGGTCGGGTCAGTGTCACCCTTGACGTTCGACCACATCTGCACCGTTACCGGGCGCACCCTTGGTGTCGATAGAAACAGCGATACAACGAGTTCGTCAAAAGAGATGACCATTGCAAACAACATGCCTGACATCACCGAGGGCGCGATCAGCGGCAGGGTAACCCGGCGGAATGCAGTCCATGGGGGTGCGCCACAATTTGCGGCGGCGTCCTCTAGACGCTTGTCGAACACGGCCAGATTGGCGCTTACAGTCGACAGAACAAAGGGCAGGGTCAGGATCACATGCGCGATGACCAGCCCGGAGAGTGTACCGTAAAGGCCCCAAATCCGGAACACGCCGAAGATCGCAGCGGCAGTGATGATCACCGGGATAATCAGCGGTGCCATCAGGATACCACGGATCGCTATTGCCCATTTGCTTTGCATCCGGCTGAGCGCAAGTGCAGCAGCGGTGCCAAATATTGTGGCGATGATTGCAGTGGGCAAAAGGATCTTCACCGACGTCCAGAGCGTTCTCGTCCAAGTCGGATTGTTGAACATCTTCTCGTACCATTGCAGCGAAAAGCCAGGCGGTGGGAAGGTGAGGTACAGCGCCGAACTGAACGAGATTACCAAGGTAATCACCAGCGGCGACAACATGTAGATGACCAACAGAACGTTGATCACGCCGCGCACCCCGCCCCAGAACCGATCGGAATGGAACATCAGATGCGCCTTCCCTTGATCTTGAGGAGGGCGTTGATCAGCAGGAACAGCAGGCCGGTCCCGACCAGCAGAACGATGGCCAGGGCGGACGCCAGCGGCCAGTCGCCGAATTCGTCGATCCTCTCGAAGATCAGCTGTGCGATCATGATATCGCCGCGGCCACCCAGCAAAGCCGGGGTAATGAAATACCCAAGCGCGATGATGAAGACGAGCATCGCCCCGGTTGCCAACCCCGGCAGGCAAAGCGGCAGGTAGATCCGGAAAAACGCCCGGATGGGGGTGGCGCCAAGGTTGGTGGCGGCCTTGAAATACGACCCGTCGATGCGCGCCATGACGGAGAACAGGGGAAAGACCATGAAGGGCAACAGCACCTGCACCATTCCCAGCAACACTCCAAAACGGTTGTAAACCAGGTCCAGCGGTTCTGTGAGGAGGCCGATGCCGATCAGGATGTCGTTGATGATCCCGCCGCGTTGCAGGATCACCAGCCAGGCGAAACTGCGTACCAGGATCGAGGTCCAGAACGGGATCAGGACCGAAAAGATCAGAACCTTGCGCACCCAGGGGCTTGAATGAACCATGGAGTAGGCGACCGGAAACCCGATCAACGCGCATAAAATCGTCGTTGCCCCGGCAATCGCCACGGTGTTCCACAGAACACCCAGATAGATCGTTCGGGAAAAAATCGTGATGTAATTCTGTAAACCCCAGACGGGTTCAGAGACGCTGCGCTGTAACAGCCAGCTAACGGGATAGAGAAAACATAACCCGACCAACAGCACTGCCGGTGCCAGTAGCCAGATGTTACGATCCTTCAGGAACATCGCGCAGCGTCTCCGGTTGGTTTACGTCAGGTTAGCTTCCACTCTGTCCAGCGTTCGGTCAGCTCTGCAAGGTTGTCGCGCCAGTAATCGGCTCGGATCAGGAACCCCTTGGCCTGATTGTCCTCGCTCGTGGCAAGCCAAGGTAAAACGTCCTCGTTGACATTGGCAAAGGCAGCAGGGTTCACCGGCGCATAGGCCAGCGTGTTAGCCATCAGTGCCTGATTGTCGGCGTCCGCTGTTGCGTTCATGAAGTGCTGCGCGACCTCGGCGTTTGGTGCCCCTTTGGGAATCACCAGATAGTCGATCGACCGGATGTTCTGGTTCCAGCTGATGTTCACCGGTGCCCCTTTTTGGTTTACGTCGAACGCGCGTCCGTTGAGGATCACACCGACTCCAACTTCCTTGTCGACGAATAGTTGCTGGCTGACAGAGTTGGAACTGTACCAGATCACATGATCCTTGATGGTGTCGAGCTTGGCAAAGGCACGATCCACGTCCAGCGGATAAAGGTCCTCGGGTGCGACACCGTCGGCCATCAGTGCAATCTCCATCATCGGATAGACCCGGTCGCGTAAAGCGCGCTTGCCCGGATATTTCTCGACATCAAAGACATCTGCCCAACTTTGCGGCGCATTGTCGCCCACGACATCGGAGTTGTAGCCAATGTTGTAAGACCACACGATACAGCCGATCCCCTTGCGGTGAACGTACGCCTGGTCCAGCTCGCTGGCATCGACAATGTCAAAATCCAGGTCCTCGAACAGGTCTTCATTGGCAAAGAGGAAGGTGTCGGTTACGTCAACCGTATCCCAGATTGGTTCGCCCGCTTCCACCATGGTGCGCAGCTTGGAACCGTCCATCGGGCCGTCCTGGATAATCAGAGCGCCGGTTTCTTCCATGAACGGGTTGCAATAGGCAGCCTCCTGTGCAGCCTGATAGCTTCCGCCCCAGCTGGCGAACACCATCTCGCGGCCTGACAGGTCGACGGCGGCCATGGCAGGGCGGCTTGCAACGCCGAGCGCGGCCACAGAAGCAGAGGCATAAAGCGACGTGCTTAGGAATTTGCGGCGGCTCAGACCCGCCATTTTGTTTTGATCAGTCATTGGTTTGGCTCCCTGTTGTTGTTTGCATTTCCCATCCCGCGAGCCGTCAGGCCGCCATTTCCTTGGCACGGAAATAGGGGATGACGCGTTCGCCGAACAGCTCGACGGTTCGCACCGCCACGTCATGCGGCAACCCGAAGGTGGGGCCGATCATGATGTGGTTGATTCCTGCGGCCTGATAGCGTTCCAGCTTTTCGATGATTTCATCCGGCGTACCGAACAGCAGGTTCTGTTTCAGGTTTTCGGCCTGATATTCCCCGCGTCCGGCGACCGTGTCGAAATCCACCGGCTCGGGGAACCCGTCGGTCACCGCGCCGGAATTCTTGAACAGGTTTTCGAAGTTGCGCCCGAAGTTAACCACCGACTTTACCGCCGTATCAAGTACGCCGGGATCGTCATAGACACAGCAGACCCGCAAGGTGGCATGTTCCAGACGGGCCGGGTTTCCGGCTGCATTGCTGGCATTGCCGAATTTTTCGACAAGGTCTTCGACCTCGGAAAAATCTTTGCGCAGGGCTGTGGACATGACGTTGCAATTGTTCTTCAGCGCGAATTCGAACGTATTCTGATCACGCGCCGCCACCCACATGCTGGGCGGTTTGCCAAGCGGTTTAGGCACACAGGCCACTGAAGGGAAATTCCATAACTCTCCGTCATGGGCATAGTCACCTTCCCACAGCCGCTGAACCGCCGGGATGATTTCGCGCAGGTATCTGCCGCCCTCGCCCTGGGGCATGCCACCGGCCATGCGGTCGAATTCGTACTGATAAGCACCGCGACCCAGACCCAACTCCAGCCGGCCACCGGTCAGGATGTCACACATTGCCGCCTCACCGGCCAGCCGGATCGGATGCCAATAGGGCGCCGCGACCACCGCCGTACCAAGCCGGGCGTTCTTGGTGTGATTGCCCCAATGTGCCAGCAACTGGAACGGGTTCGGGGAAATCGTCAGCTCGATCGTATGGTGTTCGGCGGTCCAAATGATGTCGAACCCGCCCTGATCGGCTATTCTGACCAGATCGAGTGCCTCATCGGCCACCACATCCATTGTCTTGGATGTGTCGAAACGGGCCATGTTCACGATAATGGAAAATTTCATGTGTTGGTCCTATTTGTTGATCCGCATCACAAAGGCGTCCTGCTGGGCGCCGGAATAGTCGATCACGACTGTCTTGATGCGGCTGTACTCTTCGATGGCGGCAAAGCCGTTGTGTTTGCCGTAGCCTGAGTCCTTGAAGCCACCCACGGGCGACATCACGGAAGGGCTGCGGTAGGTGTTGATCCAGACCATCCCGGCCTCGATCCTGCGCATGAAGCGCAGCGCGCGATTGATGTTCTGCGTCCAGATGCCCGAGGCCAGCGCGAAGTCGCTGTCATTGGCCTGTTTTAAAAGGTCATCTTCGTCGCGGAATTTCAGGATGGACAGCACCGGGCCGAACACTTCTTCCCGGGCAATCCGCATGTCGTTGGTCACATCGGTGAAAATGGTAGGTTCGACATACCACCCCTCACCCAAGCCCGAAGGACGACCACCGCCAAAGGCCAGCGTGGCGCCCTGTGACTTGGCGCTTTCGACAAATTCAGCGACTTTTTCAACCTGTGACCACAGCGCCAGAGGGCCGAGCTGCACGTCATCCCGTCGTGGATCACCGATCGTGATGGCGCGGGTTCTGTCGATGATGCGGGCAACCACATCGTCATAAACGCTTTCCTGTATGAAACAACGCGATCCTGCCACGCAGGTTTGACCGGCGGCAGCAAAAATTCCCGCGACCACACCGTTGGCCGCGGCATCCAGATCGGCGTCATCACACACCACGTTGGGCGACTTTCCACCCAGCTCAAGCGTGGCTGGCGTCAGTTGATCAGCGGCGTTTCGCGCAATGACCCGACCGGTCGCAGGACCGCCGGTAAAGTCGATCTTGGCAATGCCGGGGTGGGTGATCAGCGCGTTGCCGGCGCTATGGCCGTAGCCTGTGACAACGTTGAACACTCCGTCGGGGAATCCCGCCTCTGCCACCATTTCGGCGAATGCGACGGCCCCCGCCGAGGCATGTTCGGACGGTTTGACGACCACCGCGTTGCCACAGGCCAGCGCGGGCGCAATAGCGCGGATCATCATGTAAAGCGGGGAATTCCAGGGAATGATGACCCCAATCACGCCCAACGGCTCGCGTACCGTGAAATTAAGCATGTCGGGTTTGTTGACCGGTATCGTTGTGCCCTCGATCTTGTCGGCCATACCCGCGAAATAGCGCAGACCCACCGGCAACGCCTGTGCCAGCGCCCGCATTTCACGCAATAGCTTGCCGTTGTCCTTCACCTCGATTTCGGCGATGCGATCGATATTGCGTTCAAGGATTTCCGCCAGCTTCAGCATCAGCAATCCGCGCTGGCTTTGGGTGATGTCACACCACGCAGGATCACGCATCGCATCGCGGGCAGCTTCGACCGCGGCATCCACCTCGGCATCGGTGCAGTCGGATATCCTGCACCAGATCCGACCGGTGGTGGGATCGAAACATTCGATCTCTGCGCCGTTCGATTGACGAAAGGCACCCCCGAAATGGATCGGCAGGCACGTATCCTGAATGCTTGCCACGGTAAATGCGGTCACGTGACGTTCTCCTGTTCTGCTAGCAATTTGCTCCACGGGGTCGATTGGCGGTCGATCGGGTTGATCCGGCCGGGACTGTCGGTGCCATCCACGTACAGTCCGAAACGCGCATCGCGATATTCTGTCTGGTAACGCCGCAGGACCGACTGCACGGGCCGCGAGGCGATCTCTTGCAGCGGCAGGTCGGTTACCGGAAAGAGCCGCAGATCATCGGGCACTGAACCGTCTTCCATTTCTCCGTGAAAGATCAGCCAGGTCGCGTTGCCCGAGGGCGCATCGAAGACCGAGTAGAGAAACCCAAGTTCCGCATTGATCCCGGCGTCAGCCAGCCCCCTTTCCAGCGAGGCGCGGCTCTCGCGAAAGACGGGGCGCACATCGCCCATGGGCAGGCTCCAGCCTTCGGCGGTGTGCCGCAGCAGAACCTCGCCCTGACGATCCAGCAGACAACCCACCCGGACACCGCCGTGATGCGAAACAGAATCCGCGGCGGTCTCTGCCAATCCCAGTTCGAGGTAATGCCCGCGCAAATAGGCCAGCGGGCGACCGTCAGTCTGATGAAACCCGGTGATGCGTCCGATCAGGATGATGTGGTCGCCCGCGTCCACCAGATTGTCGGTTTCACAGTCGAACCAGGCAACCGCCCCGCCGATGAGCGGACTACCTGACATGCTTTCGGTCCAGTCGGTTCCCTCGAAACGGTCAGGCACCCGGCTGGCAAATCGGGTGGACACATCTTTTTGTGCCTCGCCAAGAATATTTACCGCAAAGCAGCCAGCCCGGGAGAAGTGGCCGACGTTGGAAGAGGTCTTGGCGAGGCACACGAGCAGCAGGGGCGGCTCGAGAGAAACCGATGTAAAGGAGTTGGCGGTAAACCCGATGGGCGTTCCATCCTCGGCACGCGCAGTAACGACGGTTACACCGGTCGTGAAGCTGCCGAATGCCTGTCGCAAACGCAAGCGCTGATCGTTTTCGCCATCTTGTGCCCGAGCCGCCATACGCGCTGATTCCCTGTCCGTTCCCGGTCAGATTAGAGAGGGAATCAGGCCCGCGGCTTCCACCAGTTTGATCTAGATCAAAAAGTATTTTTCCTACGTTTCATATGAATTCATCAGTTTCGTAAGGCGCAATGCCAGATCAAACTCAAAGCATTTATCCGAATCGTTGAAATCGACGCCATATTGGTCGCTGATCTGTTCTATCCGGTAGCGCAAAGTCGTGACGTGAATGCCCAGGCAATCCGCGGCCTCCTGATAGCGTCGGCCGGCCCGCAGGAACACCTCGATAGTTTCCCGGGCGATCCGGGCCTTGCGCGATGCACAGGTTAGCGGCGCGGGTAGGACATTATCGAGAAAATTCTGAATCATCGTCGCATCAGCCGAGGCCATCAGAACCGGAAAATCGCCGATATTGACCTGGCTGACCCAACCTGTCTGTTTCAGAGAATGCGCCACCGCCAACGTGTTCGCGCAGGTCTGCCGCGCGGCGGTAAGCCCGTCGATACTGCCGATCCTTTCCGACATCACCAGTGCGATGCCCTGCGGGAGCACGGAAAGGATGCGTGACAGAAACGTCGTCTTTTGTTTCGCCGCGCGGTCTTCTGCGTCGCTGACCAACAGGACAAGGTCGCCTTCCAGTATACAGGAGATGACGGAGCCGAAACTTGCCTGAGCGTTTCGTTGGATGAAACTGTGCGCGCCCACATCTATGGCATGGTTTGTGGGTAGTCGTAGCATAACCAGACGCATGTCTGTTTGCAGATCGAAATCCAACACATGCGCCTCGTCAAGTATTTCATCCAGGTCTTTCCAGTCGCCGTTGAGCAGGCGCGACAAAAGCCGTCGCGCTGTGACCCGGCGGGACCGGAACTCGATGAAGCTGCGCAATATGAATGATGACAAGGCAAGCCGGCCCGCCTGTGCGGCGATCCTCTCATGATCGCTCAGAACCGCGTTGCGGAAAAAGAACAACGCGCCCACGTGCCTGCCATCAATTTGCAGGGCGCTAACTTCGGCACGAATCCGCGAGCCATCGATACGCAAATCCACAAGCTCTTCGCTCGCCAGGTTTCTGGCAGCCAGCGCCGCACGGATCAGATCGTCGGGCAGGCGCCTTGCCGTCGACAACTGAAGTGGCGGTGGGGCGGCGGGGTTGAACAATCCCCGGCCCGATGTCAGATCGACTGCCAGCCACCCCGCAGGGAACAGGCTACTAAGGCCTTCGGCCAATGAATCCGTCGCTTCGGATTCCAGCGTCTTGTTGAGCGAAGCCGTCATGTTCTCGAGAATGCTCTTCAGTCTCTGCGCCTGTTGACGCTCCTCCTCCAGTTTGCGCATCTTGCGCATCGCGATATTTGTCAGTTCCGCCACGCATTGCAGAAAGCCCAGGTCGGCGGCGCTGACATCGACGACCTTCCTCGATGCGACCGAATAGACCATCTGGCGTTGCCCGGAATCGCGCACGTCAAGCGGTATCATGACTGCAGTGTGATAACCGCGCTGCCGCGCATCATCCCGGAAACTCGGAAAGTCATCCTGCGCCGCAACATCGCGCATGATCAGCGGCTCGCGCTGTTCCAGAACCTGGCCCACAGGAGAAAATCGCGCATCCCAGCCAGGGACCTTGCTCAGGTCGCCGCCGTAATACGGGTCATATCGGACAATCGGAATGGCCAGACCCGCTTCGGGATCCAACACTTGAATACTGCTGATATCCCATTTGGAATGCTCGCATACTCCCTTGGTTAGTAACTGATATGTCTCCTCTGCGTTTTGGCTGTCGTCGATGACTCGTGCGAGCCTGGAAATATTCAACAGCAGATTTTCCGAACCGATAACAGGTTGCTTGTGCAATTGACCCCCCGACGCGTGGTTGCATGGATATTTCAGAATACGCAGCAAAGCCGACAGTCAGCAAGGCAACAAGAATACGAACCCGTTTGGTGAACGGCGCGGGCAAATAATTGGAAACACATGAAAATTCACAAAGGTTTGGCATTCCATGGGCTCGGGTTGACCGATTTATTCTTCGAACAACTACTTCTGCCCCGGAACCGACCGAAGATTTTTCCATGGCCGTCATTGGTGTGCACTTAGGCGAATTCACCCTTTGCCCCGCACCCTGTACGTGGCCCTCTGAGAGTTTCTGCTTGGTCGCAAATGGCCGGTCTTTCCGCTGCTCGGCGGCGCTGAAATTTACGCCTCTGCGGCATTTCTGGTGCTGCGAGCGCGTGCAGCACGAAAATCGAATTCACAGGTTGGACTCACGCCCGGCTTTCGCTGCACAAACCACAGAAGACTGGTTTGGGAAGAGCCGACCTTGGGTCGTTCAGAAAACAAGGGTTTCTCAGGACTTCTGTCATCATCGGTGCGGGTCTCTGAAGCACAAGGGAATCCTGCCTTGCAATCCGTGCCATAATTGGTATGAAGCAACATGAATATGTTAACGCTAACATAGCGGCTTTGAAGCGGACGCTCGACCGCTATATCATCAAGGGCGGGTAAATTTCAGGAGGAGCCCAGAACATGGTTTCACGCGTGATACCGGTTGACCCGTTCGATCTGGTACTGTTCGGCGCGACTGGCGATCTGGCGCAACGCAAGATATTGCCCGGTCTTTATCACCGGTTCGAGGTCGGGCAGATGCCGGACGCGGCCCGGATTATCGGTTCGGCGCGTTCTGATATGGACGCCGTGGCGTTCCGGGAACTTGTACAAAATGGCATAAGGCAGTTCGCACCCCAGTACAAATCGGACATCTTGGCTCGTTTCCTGGAGCGCGTTGAATATATTCCGGTCGATGCGCTGGGCGACTCGGGTTGGTCCGATCTGGTCAATTCCCTGCGCCCTGACGCGGTGCGCGCTTTCTATCTGTCGGTCGGCCCGTCGCTCTTTTCCGGCATCGCGCGGCGGTTGCACGACTACGGTCTGGCCACTCTGGAAAGCCGTATCGTCATCGAAAAGCCTTTCGGTCATGACCTGTCCTCGGCGCAGGCCCTGAACGCGGAATTGCGTGGGTGTTTCAAAGAACATCAGATCTATCGCATTGATCATTATCTGGGCAAGGAAACCGTTCAGAACCTGATGGCGCTGCGCTTCGCCAATTCGCTGTTCGAACCTTTGTGGAATTCGACCCATATCGACCATGTTCAGATCACCGTGGCCGAAACCGTCGGAATCGAGGGACGCGAAGCCTATTATGACAGGTCCGGTGCCATGCGGGACATGATCCAGAATCACCTGATCCAGCTTCTCTGTCTCATCGCGATGGAACCCCCGTCAAAGTTCAACCCCAACGCGGTTCGTGACGAGAAAGTCAAGGTAATAGAGGCACTTGAGCCGGTGGAGCCCGGTGACATCGCGCGCGGGCAGTATCGCGCCGACAAGGGTGCAGACGGCTTTATCGATCACGTGGGCAACAAGGAAAGCCGCACCGAAAGCTTCATTGCGCTCAAGTTGCGTGTCGGCAACTGGCGCTGGGCCGGGGTGCCGTTCTATCTGCGAACGGGCAAGCGCCTGCGTGCACGGGAATCCGAAATCGCCGTGTATTTCCGCGACCCGCCACATACGATATTTCCCAATGTCGGCCACCTGCGCGGCAACGTACTGGTGATCCGCCTGCAGCCGGACGAAGGCATCACTCTGAGCACCACCATCAAGGATCCGGGTCCGGGCGGGTTCCGGCTGGCGGATGTGTCGCTGGACATGAGTTTTGCCGAGGCGCTGGGCGCGGATTCCCGCGCGCAGGACGCCTATGAACGGCTGGTAATGGATGTCATTCGCGGCGACCAGACCCTGTTCATGCGCGGCGACGAGGTCGAAGCTGCATGGGCATGGGTCGATCCTGTCATCCAGAGTTGGGAGGACAACCGCGACCGCCCATCGCTTTACGATCAAGGCAGTTCCGGCCCCGAAGATGCGCTGATGCTTATGCACCGCGATGGCCGACGCTGGCGGCAGATCGGAGAGTGAGATGGTAAATAAGGTCATCGAACAGGTCACGCGGCGCATCGTCGACCGCAGCAAAGACTTGCGCGCTGCTCATCTGCAGCGGATGGAGCATGCCTTGGCGTCCGGTCCGGCGCGCGCGCATCTCTCCTGCAGTGGTCAGGCGCACGCCTATGCCGGTGCGGGCGAAGACCAAGAGGCGCTTGCTATCGGCAGCGCCGGGCATCTGGGGGTCGTCACCAGCTATAATGACATGCTCTCGGCGCATCAGCCCTTTGAGCGGTATCCCGAGCTCATCCGCAACGCAGCTCGCGCGGCGGGTGGCACCGCGCAGGTGGCTGGTGGTGTTCCGGCTATGTGCGACGGCGTCACACAAGGGGCGGCGGGGATGGAATTGTCGCTGTTCTCACGCGACGTGATTGCGATGGCGGCGGGGGTGGCGCTCAGTCACAACACCTTTGACGCAGCGGTGTTTCTTGGAGTTTGCGACAAGATCGTTCCGGGGCTGGTTATCGCTGCGCAGGCCTTTGGGCATCTGCCAGCGGTCTTCCTGCCGGCCGGTCCCATGACCAGCGGCCTGGCCAATGACGAAAAAGCAAAGGTCCGTCAGCAGTTTGCGGCGGGTGAATGTGGGCGGGCCGAGTTGATGGCAGCCGAGATGGCAGCCTATCATGGGCCGGGCACTTGCACCTTTTACGGGACGGCTAATACAAACCAGATGCTGATGGAGTTCATGGGACTGCACCTGCCGGGGTCCAGTTTCGTGACCCCGAATACCGCCCTGCGGGACGCCCTGACCGAAGAAGGCGCGCGTCGTGCCTTGTCGCTAAGCGCCCTGGGAAACAGCTATACGCCGGTCTGCAAGATTCTTGATGAGCGCGCCTTTGTAAACGGCATTGTCGGTTTGATGGCGACCGGAGGGTCCACCAACCTGCTGATCCACCTTGTCGCAATGGCGCGCGCAGGCGGGATCGTTCTGGATTGGCACGACTTTTCCGATATTTCCCAAGCGGTGCCCCTGATCGCAAGGGTCTATCCCAACGGCCTGGCCGATGTGAACCATTTCCACGCGGCGGGCGGACTCGGATATGCCATCGGGACCCTGTTGGACGAAGGATTGCTGCATCCCGACACGACAACAGTCGCAGGGAAGGGCCTGCATCATTACACGCAGGAGCCGAAGCTGATTGATGGTAATCTGGTCTGGCAGAAGGGGGCTGGGACCAGCCTCAATGACAAGATCCTGCGCCCAGCCTCGGAGCCGTTTCAGCCGACTGGCGGGCTGTCCCGGCTCAGTGGTTCATTGGGAACGGCGGTGATGAAGACCTCGGCAGTCGCGCCGGAGCATTGGCGTGTCGAGGCCCCGGTGCGGGTCTTCCACGACCAGGACGAAGTGAAGGCGGCATTCAAGACGGGCGAACTGACCAGTGATCTGGTGTTGGTTGTGCGGTTTCAGGGACCCAAGGCCAATGGCATGCCCGAGCTGCATTCGCTAACGCCGATCCTGTCGATCCTTCAGGGGCGGGGACAAAAGGTGGCGCTGGTTACTGATGGGCGTATGTCCGGGGCTTCGGGCAAGGTGCCTGCCGCAATCCATGTCTGTCCCGAAGCGCTGGATGGTGGTCCGATTTCTCAACTGCGCGACGGGGATATCGTGCGTGTGGATGCCAAGCATGGCGTTCTGGAAATACTGACCGAAGGCGTTCTGGACCGCGCGCCAGCCAAGGCCGATTTGTCGGCACACCAGTTTGGCGTCGGGCGAGAACTGTTCGCAGCTTTCCGTTCCGCCGTCAGTTCTGCCGATGCTGGGGCAAGTGTGTTTGGAGGATAGATCGTGACAATGAAAACAGCTCGCACCCGCGAAATCTGCGAACTCGCCCCAATTGTCCCCGTGCTTGTTATCGACGATGCAGCTCATGCCCGGCCCCTGGCAGAGGCTTTGATCGCAGGAGGTTTGCCCGCGCTGGAGGTCACGCTGAGAACATCTGCCGCGCTGGATGCGATCCGGGCGATGGCCGAGGTGCCGGGCGGAGTGGTTGGGGCCGGAACACTGGTCACGCCCGACGACGTGCGCGCCGCAAAACAGGCCGGGGCGCAGTTCGGGGTGTCGCCCGGCGCCACCGACAGATTGATTGCCGCCTGCGAGTCCGAAGGGTTGCCGCTGTTGCCAGGTGCCGCCACTGCAACCGAAGCAATGCGTCTTTTGGAGCAGGGCTATGACATGCTCAAGTTCTTTCCCGCCGAAGCATCGGGCGGCTCTGCGGCGCTAAAGGCGATTGGCGCTCCGTTGCCGCAGATATCTTTTTGCCCAACCGGTGGCGTTTCCCCTGCAAATGCCATCAGCTATCTGAGCTTGCCGAACGTGATCTGCGCAGGCGGCAGTTGGGTTGCACCGAAACGCATGGTCGCAGCGGGCGACTGGGCTGGAATCGAGAAACTGGCGCGTGAAGCAGCGACGCTAAAGCCCTGATCCGACGCCACCTATTTTGCGCCGACCGAGTTTTGCCCGGACTTTCCGCCCAACATCCGTGCCACGACCTTGCGCAGCCAACCCTGGTCTTGCGTATCCGCGTCAACAGGTTGCCGGGTCTGTGCCGCGACGCCTTCGGGATCGACAACAGTCAATCCATCCTGGAATTGCAGACGGTATAGATCGGCATATATGCCGCCGCGCGCCAGCAGCTCTTCATGAGTGCCCTCGTCAACTGCCCGCCCGCGATCCATCACGACAATCTTGTCGGCATTCCGGATCGTCGACAGCCGGTGCGCGATGACGATGGTGGTTCGTCCACCAGACAGTTTGTCCAACGCGGCCTGAACCACCTTTTCCGATTGCGCGTCCAGCGCCGATGTCGCTTCGTCCAGCAATAGGATCGGAGTATTGCGCAGCAGGGCGCGCGCGATAACCACACGCTGCCGCTGGCCGCCGGACAGGGCCGATCCGCGCGGCCCGACAAGCGTCTCCAACCCATTTTCAAGCTTGGGCAAAAAGTCGGTGACGTGGGCGGCGTCCAGAACCTCTTTCAACTGCGCGTCCGTCACGTCGGTGCGGCCCAGAAGGATATTTTCGCGCAGAGTTTCGTCGAACAGCAAGGCCTCTTGCGTCACCACGGAGAACAGATTGCGCAGGTCCGGCAGCGCCATGTCCTTGACCGCGACCCCGGCAATTTCGACCGACCCGTCCTTGGGATCGACAAGGCGCGTCAACAGGTTGAACACGGTGGATTTTCCTGCGCCCGATGCACCAACAAGCGCGGTGGTCTTACCCGCCTCTGCCGTTACGGTCAGGCCGCGCAAGACCTTGGCGTCACCATAGGACAGAGTAACATCCTTCAACAGGATCTCGGGCAACCCCTTTGGCGCGGCAACGGGTTTGGCGGGCGATTTCAGCCGGATCGGTGAATCCATCAATTCCTTGATCCGCTCCATCGCCGCGGCGGCGACCTGCCAGGTGCCGGAAATCGATGCCAAACGCCGCATGGGGTCGAAGGCCAGTCCAATTGCTGTGAAAAAGCTCATGAACTGGCCGACGGTCTTTTCACCCGAAATGATTTCGGCCCCGCCATAAAGAAGCACGCCCATGAAGCCGACACCGGCCATCACGTCGATCAGGCCTGTGATCGAGGCGGTTCCGAAAGAGGCCCGGATTTCCGAACGGACGAACCCGTTCATGTGTTTGCCGAAACGGTCTGCCTGATAGTGTTCCAGATTGTTCAGCTTTATCGGTACGATGCCGTGGAAAATCTCGTCCAATCGTGTCGAAAGCGTTGCACCGAGATCGCGGGCTGACGCGGCTTTCTTGCGGACATAGCGCTGCGCAGCACCGATGGGCAGGAACATCAGCGGTACGCCAATCAGCATGATCGCGGTCCAGATCCAGTCCACATTGATCGCCACACCCATCAGCACAACGAGCGACACAAGATCCTTGCCCGCCCCCCGGATGATGATCTGCCAAACGTTGTTCACGGCGCCAACGTCTGCCTGCACCCGCTGAATAAGAAAGCCTGGCGGATGAACCTGATGGAACGATGTGTCCTGCCGGATCAGATGGTCCAGCAGATCTGTTCTGAGATGCGCCGCTGTTTCCTGCGAAATTCTGGACAGGATCACCTTTTGCGTAACACCCGCAAGACCCCGAACCGAAAAGATCACGAAAAACGCAATGCTGACCCAAACCAGAGCGTTGGAATTGCCCTGAACGAAGATGTTGTCGAACATCGGCTGCATCATGTAACTGATCGCGCCGACCATTGACCCTTCGATGATCATGAAGACCGCTGCAATCGCAAGCAGTCCCATGCGTGGACGCAGGTACTTCTCCCACAACCAGCCGAACAGCTCGACCGAGGATTTGGGTTTGACGCTCATCGTCCGGCTTTCGTATGCAGGAAAGGGGGGTATTTTTTTGTCATGACGCGCCCATTTAAGCACCCCGGCCGAACTGCGCAAGCTGAGCAGAGTTTTTTCATGTAACTGCGGGGCTTTGCTGACGCGACGACCTGAGTACATGCAAATGCGCAGCTTGACGCCGTCTGCGGTAAACATAGTGTAGGCGCAAAAATCATCTGGCAGATCGCATGTCACACTCCAGCAAAGTCTCGCAAGGACGCGAATACCTCGCCATCCCGGGCCCATCGATCATTCCTGACGTGGTCCTTCAGGCCATGCATCGTCCTGCACCCAACATCTATTCCGGAGAACTGGTCGAGATGGTGCCGGGCATTATCGAAGGTCTGCGCGCCGTCGCACGCACCCGGCATCAGGCGTCCGTTTATATCTCCAACGGACATGGCGCGTGGGAGGCGTCCCTTGCCAACGTCATAGCGCCCGGTGAGACGGTGCTTGCACCCGCTTCAGGCATATTCACCCATGGCTGGGCAGAAATCGCGCGGGGCTTGGGCGCCAGGGTCAGAACGATCGATTTCGGCAGGTCGTCGGCATGGGATCTGGGCAGGATTGCCGAAGTGTTGCGCAAGGATCAGGAACACAAGATCAAGGCCGTACTCGCTGTCCATGTCGATACATCGAGTTCGATCCGAAACGACATACCCGCGCTGCGAAACCTTCTTGACGAACTGCAGCATCCCGCTCTGCTGATGGCCGACTGCATCGCGTCGCTGGCCTGTGAGCGGTTCGAGATGGACGCGTGGGGTGTCGACGTCATGGTTGCCGCTTGCCAAAAGGGGCTTATGGTGCCGCCAGGGCTGAGTTTTGTCTTTTTCAATGACAAGGCACAGGCCAAGCGGTCGGCAATGCCGCGCGTGACGAAATACTGGGACTGGCAACCTCGGGCCAATCCGGACGAATTTTATCAGTATTTCGGAGGAACAGCTCCAACGCATCACCTCTACGGGTTACGAGCGGCGCTTGACATGATCGAGGCCGAGGGTCTCGAAAATGTCTGGGCACGGCACCAACGTTTGGCGCAGGCGATCTGGGCGGCCTGCGAGATTTGGGCGGAGGGTGGTAGATTCGGGATGAATGTCGCAGACCCGCGGCATCGCAGCCATGCTGTTACCGCGCTGCGGCTTTCCGACGGTCAGGGCGGCGCGCTCAGGCACTGGGTCGAGAATAATCTGGGGCTGACGCTGGGAATCGGATTGGGTATGGCGGCCCCTGATGGAACCGGGCGGGATGACTATTTCCGGTTTGGGCACATGGGGCACGTCAACGGGCAGATGGTTATGGGATTGCTGGGCGGGGTCGAATCCGGGCTGACGGCCCTGAGTATCCCGCACGGCTCAGGCGCGTTAGCTGCCGCTGCCCATGTTCTGGCGGGCAAGCTTTAATGCGACCGGCGTGACAGCACAGTAATGCCGTGGTTGAATATCAGGCCGATCACGACGGCAGTCACGAACCCCCAAATTGCCCAGATTGCGACGAGTATCCACACCAAATTCACGCCCAACATGACCAGGGCTGCAACCGTATAGTCCGGCGCTCGTCCGATCTTGTGGTCGCGCATCTGCGCCTCCTGAATATCCTCCACCTACTATTTTAGAGGAATTCGGAGGAAAGTCAGGTAAATCCGGCGCGACTATGCCGACGCGGCGGCCAGTGCTTTGGGCAGCGCTGCCGCGAATGCGTCAAGATCACTTGTCGGTCCGCAACTGACCCGGATGCAGCGATTTTGCGGTGCGACGAAGGGCATGCGGACGAAAATGCTTTGATCGATCAGTGAGGCCAGTACCGCCTTGGCGAATTCACTATCCTTGCCGCAATCGATCGTGACAAAGTTTGTGGCCGAGGGGAGCGGGACAAGCCCGTTTTCATGGGCGATTTGTCCGATCCGCCGGCGCGCGAATTCGATCTGACCCAGAACATGACCAAGCCATTCACCATCGCGCAGCGCTTCCAGCGCGCCAGCCTGTGCCGACCGGTTCATGCCGAAATGGTTTCTGACCTTGTTGAAGGCCAAGATCAGTTCGGGTGCGCCTATGGCGTAACCCACACGCGCGCCCGCCATGCCATAGGCTTTGGAGAAGGTTCGCATGCGGATTATCCGGGGGTCGTCCGCAGCGATCTGCGCCGCAGTCCCATCCGGCGCGCATTCGACGTAGGCTTCGTCCAATACCAGCAAAGTGCCGTCGGGCAGGTAATCCAGCGCCGCGACGATCTCAGCCCCGCTGTGCCATGTGCCCATGGGATTGTCGGGGTTGGCAAGGTAGACCAGCTTGGCATCCACTTCGGCAGCTTTGGCAAACAGCGCTACGGGATCTTCGCGATCGTCCAGATAAGGAACGGTGTGCAATACACCGCCAAAGCCCGCGACGTGATAGTTGAAGGTGGGATAGGCACCATCGGATGTCACCACCGTGTCGCCGGGCGCGACCATCAGCCGAACCAGATAGCCCAGCAGGCCGTCGATCCCTTCGCCCACGACGATGTGTTCCGGGCGAATCCCGTGATGCTCCGCCAGTGCCGCGCGCAGATCGTGATTCTCGGCATCGCCATACATCCAGATGCCGGCGGCGGTTTTCTGCATCGCCTCGACCGCGCGGGGCGAAGGGCCGAAGATATTCTCGTTCGCACCGAGGCGCGCGACAAAACGCGTACCGCGATGACGCTCTTGCGTTTCTGGGCCGACAAAGGGCACCGTGGCGGGCAGGGACAGGGCAAGCGGGGTGTATCTGGGGGCACGCATGTCGGCAGATAAACCCATGTCACAGGTGTGGGCAAGGCTTGCATGTGCCGACTTTCCCTCGCAGGCTGCTGCAATGAATCTGGAGGTATGGTTTGCGTATTCTGACTGTTCTCGCGGTGATCGGGCTAGCCTACCTGCTTTTGTGGCCCGTCCCGGTTGAACCGGTGGCCTATGAGCCTCCTGCCGCGCCTGGTTTCACCGGTGATTTTTCCGAGAATCATGCCTTGGACAGGGCGCAGCGCATCTCCCTTCCTGATGGAGAAATCGGCCCCGAAGACCTGGCCGTTATGCCGGATGCCACCGTCTATACCACTAGCCTGTCCGGGATTCTTTATCGGATCGACGGGCCAGAGCCGGTCGAGGTGGATCGTTTGGGAGGCCGGCCGCTGGGCCTTCGGGCAGGGCCGGATGGGGCGCTGTACATCTCTGACAGCTACCGCGGGGTAATGCGCTGGTCCGGGCCGGGCAGCCTTGAGACGCTTGTGGAGCAGATTGGCGGCGCACCGGTCATCTATGCCAACCAACTGGATGTGGGGCAGGATGGCACGGTCTATTTCTCAAACTCGTCCGACCGTTTCGACCCCGAGACGATGGGAGGGACCAAGCCGACCTCGATCCTGACGATATGGGAGCAATCCGATACCGGCTATGTCGCGCGCCGCGATCCGGACGGCGCAGTCGAAAAGGTGGCGAATGGGTTTGTTTATGCCAACGGGGTGGCGCTATCTCCAGAGGAAGATTTCCTGCTTATCGCCGAAACAGGTCGGGCGCGTATTCACAGGTTGTGGCTGACAGGCGACAAGGCGGGACAGCGCGAGGTGTTTCTGGACAATCTTCCGGGCTATCCCGACAATCTTGAGGCGCAGGGGGACGGCACCTTTTGGGTGGCCTTCGCCAGCCCGCGTGTTCCGTCGGAAAAGCTGATGCCCTATCCCTTTCTTCGCGAGGTGGTCTGGCGGCTCGGGCCGATGGTGCGTCCTGCACCGATCCATCGCGGGATGCTGGTTCAGTTCGACGGCGACGGGCGCATCCTGCGCACGGTACAGGACCCTGATGGCAGGCTGGGGATCACAACGGGCGGCAAGATCGTAGGGGATCAGTTCTACGTCATGACGCTCGATTCGCCTTGGTTCGGCAGGATGCCTGCAGACGATCTGCCGTAATCTGCCCCGACGTTGCGGTGGAAGCCTGCGCGGGTTCGGGGCAAGATGAGGCGGAAGCCCATAACCGGAGGTCCGCATGGCGCGCGTATCAGTCGAATACAAGGATCATATCGCCCACGTCACCCTGACCCGTGGCGACAAGATGAATGCGCTTGACGATGCGATGGTCAAGGCGATCCTCGCCGCCGGGCAGGAGGTCGGGGCCTCGGACGCGCGGGCGGTGGTGCTGTCGGGCGAGGGCAAAAGTTTTTGCGCAGGCCTCGACATGGCGAGTTTTGCGTCCATGGCGCATACCGATCCGACCGAATGGCTGATGAGCCGCAGCCATGGGGACGCCAACGAAATGCAGGAGCTGGCCCTTGTGTGGCGCCGGATACCTGTTCCGGTCATCTGCGCGGTGCAGGGTGTTGCTTATGGTGGCGGGCTGCAGATCGCGCTGGGCGCAGATATCCGCATCGCCCATCCTGATAGCAAATGGGCGGTGATGGAGATGAAATGGGGTATCATCCCGGATATGGGTGGCATGGTCTTGCTGCCGCAACTGGTGCGTTCTGATGTCCTGCGCCTGCTGACCTACACCGCGCGCCCGATCAGCGCCGCACAGGCGGCAGAGTGGGGATTGGTGACCAGATTGTCCGACGATCCGTTGACCGAGGCACTTGCACTGGCCGAAGACATCGCCGGTCAAAGCCCGTCGGCCATCCGTGCCGCCAAGCGGCTGATCGAAGTTGCGGAAACCACGGAACGTGAACAGGTCTTGCTGGCGGAATCGCGCGAACAGGTTGAACTGATCGGCAAGCCGGATCAATTGGAAGTCATCGCCGCCCGTTTGCAGGGGCGCAAACCGGTCTTCAAATGATTACCGCATGAACGCGCGTCTGGCATCGCGGGCCATGTTGTAGCGCATCTCCAGATCAGCCAATCGCGCCATTGCGGCTTTTTGCGCGTCAGGATCAGTCAATTGCGCATACTGCGTGCGCGCCGTGTCTAGCTGTTTCTTGAACTCGAACTCTTCGGGCAGCACACCGGCCTGCGCCATGATCCGGTGACCGGCGGCGAGGGCCGGGTCGGTTTGAGCTTCGGCTGATCTGTCGGGGAGGGGTTTGCCTTCGCCGTCCAGTCCGTCAAGCTGGCCTTCGGCCTGTGCCTTTCTGATCTGGCGTTCAATGAGTCTATCAAAAGCTTTGTGCATGAAATCATTTTATGCCGCTTAGGGACATGGCAAAAGGTGTTATCGCACCCGGACTGAAATCAGATAGGTCAGACCACCGGCCAGCAATCCCCAGACCGCAGCGCCCAGCCCAAATACCGTGACGCCCGATGCAGTAATTGCAAAAGTCAGAATGGCGGCCTCCCGCTCGGTGGGTACCTCCAGGGCCGCGAAGATTGCGTTTGCCATCACACCGATCAGGGCAATGCCGGTCAGCGTTCCCATCAACAATGGGTCGGCATGCGCGGCAAATCCGGTGATGGCGACCGCGAGCACGCCAAAAATACAATAGAAGATCCCGGCCATGACCGCCGACCAATACCGCAGGGCGGGATCGGGGTGGCTGTCTTCGTTCGAACACATTGCGGCTGTGATGGCGGCAAGGCAGGTTGCCGGAGCACCGATGGGCGCGCTGAGAAGACTCGCAGCGCCAACTGACGAAAACAGGGGCCCGGGTTCGGGATCATAACCATAGCTGCGCAACACCGCGACGCCCGGTATGTTCTGCGTGGCCATGGTGACGATGAAAAGCGGCACCCCGATCCCCAGAGCGGAAGACAGCGAGAAACTGGGTATGGTCCAGACTGGCGCAGCTAGGATTTGCTGAGGGATTACAGATGTATCGCCGGCATTCATGATCACGGTGACGGCAGAGGCCGCGACAGCGGCGGGCACTGCGAGCAGCCGGTTGAAACGTCCGGCGATGAACCAGGTCAGGATGACGGGCAATGCCTGCCAGGGCAGTTCGACCACAGCCTTGAAAGGTTGGATGCAAAGCGGCAACAGAACACCGCCCAGCATCGCCTGCGCCAGCGTCGGAGGAATGGCCGCCGCCAAACGGCCCAGCGGACGCCAAAGCCCCGCCAGTACGGTCAGCGCGCCCGCGCAGAGAAACGCGCCCACCGCACCGGAAAATCCGTCGGCAGGCATTGCCGAGACGGCCAGCAGCGCGGCGCCGGGCGTCGACCAGGCGACGCTGACCGGTTGGCGATACCAGAGCCCCAGAACCACCGCCGCCAGTCCCATCGAAATCGCCGCGCTCATGAGGCCTGACGATGCTTGCTGCGGTGAAGCGCCCATGGCCGAAAGGCCCTGCAGGACAATGGGGAACGAGCTGAAGAACCCGACCACCGCCACCACGAGGCCGGTCGATACGGTTTGCATGGGGGGCAGGGTGCGCGTCATCTATACCTCGGAACGGATACAACAGGATAGCAACCGAAAACGGCGACAAGCAAGGCTAAGTGTCAGCACAGAAACAAAAATCCCCCGCGGGCCTTGGCGGGGGATTTGAGGATTTTCGAAAAGATGAAGAGATCAGGCGATTTCTGCCAGACGGGCCAGCGCCTCGTCGATCCGTGCCTCTTCCTCTTCGCGGGCGGCGAGGTTGGCCTTGGCCTCTTCCACCACCTCTTCCGGGGCCGAGGCCACGAATTTGGGGTTGTTCAGGCGACCGCGCAGGCCCCCCAGTTCCTTGGAAAGTTTGCCCTTGGCCTTTTCCAGCCGGTCCTTTTCGGCACCGATGTCGATGATGTCCGCCAGCGGCAGGCCGAAGGAGGCTCCGGGGGCGGTGATCGAGATGGTGCCCTTGGGCAGCGTATCCGCCTTTGTCAGGCTGTCGATGCGCGCCAGACGCTTGATCAGCGCCTCGTTCCGGTCCCATGCCGCCTGCCCATGATCGTCGATTTCCGTAACGATCATAGGGACATAGAGACCAGCGGGCACGCGCATCTGGGCGCGGGCCGAGCGGGTATTCTCGATCACAGAAATGACCCAGTTCATCTCGCGATCGGCGGCCTCGTCGATCAGGTCGGCGGCCTTGTAATCGGGCCAGTCGGCATGAACCAGCATCTTGGCGCGCTCGGCGGTGAGACCCCAAAGCTCTTCGGTGACAAAGGGCATGATCGGGTGCAAGAGGATCATGCACTGGTCCATGACCCAGGCCATGGTGGCGCGGGTTTCTTCCTGTGCGGCGGTGTCTTCGCCTTGCAAAAGAGGCTTGGACAATTCCACGTACCAGTCGCAGACCTTGCCCCAGACGAAAGCGTACAAGGCGTTGGCAGCGTCGTTGAAGCGGTAGGTGTCTAGTGCGGCGTCAACCTCTTCCCGCACGCGGGCGGTTTCGCCGATGATCCAGCGGTTTACCGCGAATTGTGCATTTTGTACCTGTTCCAGAGACCCGACTGTGCGAATTGTACCATCGTAGACGCCGTTCATTTCGGCAAAGCGGACGGCGTTCCACAGCTTGGTGCCGAAGTTGCGATAGCCGGTGATGCGCTCGCGGGACAGTTTCAGCACGCCGCCGATTGCCGCCATCGAGGCGTTGGTGAACCGCAGCGCGTCGGCGCCGAATTCGTCGACGATCTCCAGCGGGTCGATGACGTTGCCGGTGGTCTTGGACATCTTCTTGCCCTTCTCGTCGCGGACGAGCTGGTGCAGGTAGACGGTGTGGAACGGAACCTCGTTCACCACGGCCAGTTGCATCATCATCATCCGGGCGACCCAGAAGAACAGGATGTCGAAGCCGGTGATCAGAACGTCCGTGGGGAAGTAGCGTTCCATCTCTTCGGTTTGCTCGGGCCAGCCTAGCGTGCCGATGGGCCAGAGGCCGGACGAGAACCACGTGTCAAGGACGTCGGGATCGCGGCCAAGAGTGATTGTCTTCAGCCCGGACGAGTGGTTGAATGAAACGCGCGTTCTTATGTTGTCCGCAGCCTCTGCGACGATGTTCCAATCACTGCCGTAATGTGCCTTTGCTTTCTCTACAGCTTCAGCTTCGCTTGCAGCACAGAAGAATTCAAAGTTGCCTTGAATTGTGTTGTCTTGGTCATCGGTTGGTAAGTCCTTCGGCCCATACCAAACCGGTATCTGGTGCCCCCACCACAGCTGGCGCGAGATGCACCACGGTTCGATGTTTTCCAGCCAGTGGTAATAGGTCTTTTCACCGCTTTCCGGGATGATCTTGACGGTGCCGTCCTTCACGGCGTCCAGCGCGGGGCCGACGACCTTGGCGGCGTCCACGAACCACTGGTCGGTGAACATCGGTTCAATGACCACCTTGGACCGGTCGCCAAAGGGCTGCATGATCGGTTTGCTTTCGACCAGCGGGACGAGTGCCGGGCTGAAGCCCGGCCTATCGTCTTCGTCTTCCGTGGGCTGGGCTTCAACCCGGCTTTGCCCAAGCCGCGGATCATCCGCACGGGTCATGACGGCCAGACCTTCTGCGGTTATCTCTTCGACCACTTTTGCGCGCGCCTCGAACCGGTCGAGGCCGCGCAGGTGATCGGGGACGAGGTTGATGGCGTCGATCTCGTTTTCGGTGAATTCGCGCCCGCGCGCGTATTCCTGCGCCTTGCCCGCCTCCTCGGCGTAAGGCGCACCATCGGCCCGCATCGCGCCGCGCGTATCCATCAGGCGATAGCAGGGGATGTTGCCGCGCTTGGCGACCGCGTAGTCGTTGAAGTCATGCGCGCCGGTGATCTTGACCGCGCCCGAGCCGAAGGTCGGATCGGGGTAGTCGTCGGTGATGATCGGGATCTGGCGGCGGTGCTCTTTCGGGCCAACCGGAATCTCGCACAGCTGGCCGACGATGGGCGCATAGCGTTCATCCGAGGGGTGCACCGCGACCGCGCCGTCGCCCAGCATGGTCTCGGGGCGGGTGGTGGCGATGGAGATGTAGTCGCGTTCCTCTTCGAGGATGACGTTGCCGTCCTCGTCCTTTTCCACGTAAGTGTAGGTCGCGCCGCCTGCCAGCGGGTATTTGAAGTGCCACATGTGGCCGGCGACCTCGATATTCTCGACCTCGAGGTCCGAGATCGCGGTCTCGAAATGCGGGTCCCAGTTGACCAGACGCTTGCCGCGATAGATCAGGCCCTTATCGTACATGTCGACGAAGACCTTGATAACGGCATCATGGAAGTTGGGTGAATTTTCGTGCCCGGTGCGCGGGTCACCCGGCGCGCCCGCCATGGTAAAGGCGTTGCGCGACCAGTCGCAGCTGCTGCCCAGACGCTTGAGTTGTTCAATGATCGTGCCGCCGTATTCGCCCTTCCACTCCCAGACTTTTTCAAGGAATTTCTCGCGTCCCAACTCGCGCCGACCTTCGTTGCCCTGCGCCGCGAGCATCTTTTCCACCTGCATCTGGGTGGCGATGCCCGCGTGGTCCTGACCGGGCTGCCAGAGCGTGTCGAAGCCGCGCATCCGGTGCCAGCGGATCAGGATATCCTGCAGCGTGTTGTTGAAGGCATGACCCACGTGCAGCGCACCGGTGACGTTGGGTGGCGGGATCATGATGGTAAAGCTTTCGTCGCGCGATCTGTTCGCGCCCGCCTTGAAGGCGCCCGCCTG
Source organism: Ruegeria sp. YKSE079 (assembly GCF_059612845.1). Taxonomy (NCBI): domain Bacteria; kingdom Pseudomonadati; phylum Pseudomonadota; class Alphaproteobacteria; order Rhodobacterales; family Roseobacteraceae; genus Ruegeria; species Ruegeria sp. YKSE079. The sequence goes on from NZ_JBXWRJ010000020.1 coordinate 65,200, forward strand.
TTCCCAGGCCTTGTAGATGCGGGCCTCGGCTTCGGCCGCGTTGAACGTCTTTTCCATCGCCATGGTGGTGATCCCTTCGTCAATCGAGGGTCCAATTACCCAATGAAGGCGCGAAGGAAAAGGCGGCAAAGGCGTTTTCTTTGCCTTCGGGGCGCGGTGCGGGCGGCACGGGCGGGATTTGGGTATTCATGTCCAGAAAGAAGCCGCAACGGTTTGTTAACTAGAATCGCCGCAGCCTGGGCGGGCGGTACAGGCTGGAAAGCCGATGGCCGCACCAGGAAGAAGCGGCCTTTGCGTGCTGGCGGGGATGTCCCTCCTACGTTCGGACGGCTGGCGGCAAGGGCGCTTCGGCCTGCATTTTCTGGATGTGCATGCCTCAGGCTGGCTGTGTCCGGGTTGCTTAATGAAAAATCCAAACAAGCGCGCCGCAGGCGCACAATTGGTGCACTGGACATGCGCGCAGCACGAGCTAGGGTCGCGATCTGAACTGTTTGGAAGGGGCGCATCATGGAGAAATTCGGAAAAAGCCAGCCGGTCGCACGGATCGAGGATATCCGGTTTCTGACCGGCGGCGGCGCGTATCTGGAGGATTCCGTTCCCGAGCATGCGCTTTACGCCGCCTTTTTCCGAAGTTCCGTGGCCCATGCGGTCATCACGGCGCTGGATCTGGACGCCGCGCGCGGGATGGAGGGGGTTCATCTGGTCATGGCGCTGCGGGACCTGAAGGCGGCGGGCGTGAACACGGCGATGAGTGCAACCGTTCTGACCAACCGCGACGGGAGCAAGGGGGCCGCGCCCGAGCGGCATATGCTGGCGGCGGATCGGGTCCGGTTCGTGGGTGAACCGGTTGCCGTCGTGTTTGCCGAAACACCGGAGCAGGCGCGCGATGCGGTCGAGGCGATCTGGATGGAGACCGAGGATCTGCCCGCCAAGATGGATGTGGCGCCGGGCGGCGAGGTGATCCATGCCGAAGCCCCCGACAACCGGGCGTTTGATTGGGGTACGGGCGACGAAGCGGGGACCGAGGCCGCGTTTCGGGATGCGGCGCACAAGGTTGCGCTGAGCGTTCACGACAACCGGGTGATCGTGAATTCGCTGGAACCGCGTGGCTGTCATGCCGATTGGCGGGACGGGCGGCTGCATTTTGCCTTTGGCGGGCAGGGCGTCTGGGGGATGAAGGCGCAACTGGCCGAGAAGCTGGGACTGGAAAGCGAGGCGGTGCATGTCACCATCCCGGATGTCGGCGGTGGGTTCGGAATGAAGGCGATGCCTTATCCCGAGTATTTCGTGGTGGCGGCGGCGGCCCGGTTGACGGGGCGACCGGTGTTCTGGATGTCGGAGCGGACCGAAGCGATGCTGAGCGACAATCACGGGCGCGACCTGACATCGCTGGCGGAGCTGGCCTTTGACGCGGATTACAGGATCACTGCCTATCGCGTACGAACGCGGTGCAATCTGGGGGCCTATAACAGCCATTTTGCACAGGCGATCCAGACCAATCTGTTCAGCCGGGTGATGATGGGGGTCTACGACGTCCAGAACGTGTGGCTGCAGGTCCAGGGCTTTTACACCAACACCACGCAGGTCGATGCCTATCGCGGGGCGGGGCGGCCCGAGGCGATCTACGTTCTGGAACGTGTCATCGACCGCGCCGCACGCGAGCTTGGCATCGATCCCTGGGAGTTGCGGCGGAAAAACTTCATCCGGCCCGAGGCGTTTCCGTACAGGACCGCGACGGGGGAGACCTATGATGTGGGCGCGTTCGACATGGTTCTGGGCCGAGCGCAGGATCAGGTTCAGGGGTTCGAGGCGCGAAAGGCGGCGGATCTTGAACGTGGCCTGCTGCGGGGGCAGGGCCTGTGTTACTATATCGAAAGTATTCTGGGCGATCCTTCGGAAGGGGCGAAGGTTGAGTTCAATTCGGATGGTACGGTGAGCCTTTTTGTCGGCACGCAATCGAACGGGCAGGGGCACGAGACGGCCTTTGCCAGCTTTTTGTCGGATCAGACCGGCATCCCGATGGACCGGATCAGGGTGGTGCAGGGCGACAGTGACCGGATCGGGCAGGGAGGCGGCACCGGCGGGTCGCGTTCAGTCACCACGCAGAGCCATGCAACGCTTGTCACGGTTGATCAGATGGTTGCCGCATTCATGCCCTATCTGGCGGATAAGATGGGGGTGAAGGAGGATGAGGTGAGCTTTGATCACGAAACCTTCCGTGCCGCCGGGTCGAATCTGACCCCGACACTGCTGGAGGCTGCGGCGATGGCGCGCGAGGATGGTCGCAAAGACCTGCTGAGCCATGCGGCGCGGGCGAAACTGCCGGGGCGCAGCTATCCCAACGGGGCGCATGTTGCCGAGGTTGTGATCGATTCCTTCACCGGCTTCGTGACCGTAGACCGCTATACGGTCGTCGATGATTTTGGCAACCTGATCAACCCGATGCTGGCCGAGGGGCAGGTGCATGGCGGGGTGGCGCAGGGGATCGGACAGGCGCTGTGCGAGCATGTGGTGCATGATGCGGACGGGCAACTGCTCACGGCAACGTTCATGGACTATGCCTTGCCACGGGCCGTTGACGTACCCATGATTCAGTTTACCTCGGTTCCGGTTCCGTCGACGGCCAACCCGATGGGGATGAAGGGCTGTGGCGAGGCCGGAACGGTGGGGGCGCTGGCCGCGGTCGCAAACGCGGTTCAGGATGCGCTCTGGGACTGCGGGGTGAGACAGGCCGATATGCCGTTCACGCCGCACAAGGTTTGGGATTTGCTGACACATGGTTCTGTCGCGGCTAAGTAGGAAAATTCTGGGATGGCTTGGGCGGCCGCTGCGGTCGGAGCATTCCAAGGAGACGCGGCATCGCGAACCGCAGGCGCATGTGATCATTCTGGACGGCACCATGTCGACGCTGGAGCCGGGGCACGAAACCCATGCGGGCCAGGCCTATCGGCTGTGCTGCGAGATGGGTGGGCGGGTATCGGTGTTCTATGAGTCCGGTGTTCAGTGGAAAAGCTGGAAGACCACACCGGACGTGATGATGGGACGGGGCATCAACCGGCAGATCCGGCGCGCCTATGGCTATCTCGCATCGCGGTACAAACCCGGCGACAAGATCTATCTGATCGGCTATTCGCGCGGCGCCTATGGGGTGCGCAGCCTTGCGGGGGTCATTCAGATGATCGGGCTGCTCAGGGCCGAGCATGCGACCGAAAGAAACATCAAGCAGGCCTATCGCCACTATGAATGCAACGTGTTCGGCACCCATGCGGCTGAATTCCGGCACCGGTTCTGTCACGAAGAGATCACCATCGAGATGATTGGCGTCTGGGATACGGTCAAGGCGCTGGGCATGCGTTTGCCGCTGCTGTGGCGCTGGGCTGAGGAGCGGCATGCGTTCCACAACCACCAGTTGGGCTCCAGCGTGCGCCACGGTTATCACGCGCTGGCGCTGGATGAAACGCGCGAGGTTTTCATGCCCGTTTTGTGGGACACATCGGCGGATTTCGAAGGGCATGTGGAACAGGTCTGGTTCCGGGGCACCCATGGGGATGTCGGCGGCCAGCTTGGCGGGTACGAGGCGGCGCGGCCGCTGGCAAATATCTCGCTGGTCTGGATGCTGGATCGGGCCGAAGAGCATGGGTTGCCGCTGCCCGAGGGATGGCGCCGGCGGTTCCCGACCGATCCCACTGCGCCGTCTGCCGGGACATGGCGCGGCTGGGGCAAGATATTCCTTTTGCGCAGCCACCGTACCGTGGGTGCCGACCGGTCGGAGCGGTTGCATGAAAGCGTCCGGCCCGAGACCCTGCCGAACTGGGCACATGTGCCCGAGGCACACTCACACCCGGCGCAATAGGTGCCGTTCAGCCGCGCGGCAGGTTCAAAACGATACAGGTGGTCGAGCCGGTTGCGTAAAGCCGCCCATCCTCGATGCCGCGGATTTCGCCATGCGCCACGCCGGTCGAGCGGCCGACGTGATCGGTCACGCCGACGCATTCGATTTCGGTGCCCAGAGGAATGCCGCGCAGGATGTTGATCTTGTATTCGAGCGTCGTATAGGCCGCACCACGGGGAACGCAGGACTGAACGGCGCAGGCCATGGCACTGTCGAGCAAGGTGCCGTACCAGCCGCCGTGAACCGAGCCGAGCGGATTGCAGACCTCCATCGTGGGCGTTCCGCGAAAGGCGACGCGGCCTTCCTCGGCAGCGTAGAGTTCGTATCCCAGCGTTCTGGCGATGGGGGGCGCGGGCAGCTTGCCCTCGAGCATGCCCTGAAGGAATTCCAGCCCGGACATGGTGGCCATATCCGCTGGCCCCAGAAGTTCGTTGAAGTCTTTGGCGTAATACATGCGTCTGCGTTCCCTCGGGGTGTCCGGGGAACGCTAGCAGTCAGGTTTTTGCGGGCAAGGTTTACGCCACGTTCTGCAGTTCAACCTTTGGTGTGACGCCAAGTGCGTGGCACACATCGCGGGTCAATTCGGGGCGGTTCAGCGTATAGAAATGCAGCTTGTCGACGCCGCCCTCGATCAGGTCGGTGCACAGCTCGGTGCACAATACTGTCGCCAGCAGGTCTTCGCGGTTGTCGCGCATCGCCTTTTCAAAGGCATCCTCGACCCAGGCCGGGATGTTGGCGCCGCAGCGGCGGGCGAAATTGCGCGCGCCTTTCCAGTTCTCGATGGGCAGGATGCCCGGCGTGATCTGCTTGTCGATGCCCGCCTTGGCGCAGGCGTCGCGGAAGCGGAAAAATGTCTCCGCCTCGAAGAAGAACTGGGTCAGCGCCTCGTCGGCGCCGGCATCCAGCTTGGCCTTGAGCCAGTCGACATTGGCGTCATGGCTGTCGGCTTCGGGGTGCTTGTCGGGATAGGCGCCGACACGGATGGTGAACTTGCCGGTATCTGCCAGCGCCTCGATCAGTTCGACTGAATGGGCAAAACCGCCGGGATGGGGTTCGAACCGGCCCTCGCCCGCCGGTGGGTCGCCGCGCAGGGCGACGATGTCGGTCACGCCGACCTCGGCAAAGCTGTCGGCGATGGCCAAAGTTTCCTCTTTGGTCGCGCGCACGCAGGTCAGATGAGCCGCCACGTTCAGCCCCGAGGTCTTGTGCAGCGTGGACACCGCATCGCGGGTCAGCTCGCGGGTGGTGCCGCAGGCACCGTAGGTGACCGAGACGAATCGCGGGTCGAGCGGAGCGAGTGTGTGCACGGTATCCCAAAGGCGGAAAGAAGCCTCGAGGGTTTTGGGCGGAAAGAACTCAAAGGAGACTTTTGGCGCGGTCATCAGTTTTCTCATCGCTAAGAATTTGATCCCTTGTTGCATGGTACGCTTTGTGAGACAAACTCATATTACTCAAGAACAACATGAGTCACTTTGTAGAATGCACATCGAATTTCGCCATCTCCGCACCATCAAGGCCATTCATGAGTGCGGCGGCCTGGCCCGTGCGGCGGATCAACTGAACATCACGCAGTCGGCTTTAAGCCATCAGATCAAGGGGTTGGAGGATCAGGCGGGGGTCGAGCTGTTTCTGCGGCGGTCCAAGCCGATGAAACTGTCGGCGGCGGGGCTGCGCCTGTTGCGGCTGGCCGAGCAGATCCTGCCGCAGGTCGAGGCGATGCAGGCCGAGTTTTCGTCGCTGCGCGACGGGCGTACGGGACGGATGCATATCGCCATCGAATGTCACGCCTGTTTCGAATGGCTGTTCCCGGTGCTGGAGGCGTTTCGCAAGACATGGCCGGATGTGGATGTGGACATCCGGCCCGGTCTGGCCTTTGACGCGCTGCCCGCGCTGCAGAAGGAGGAGGTCGATCTGGTGGTGTCCTCGGATCCTGAGGACCTACCGGGGGTCGAGTTTGTGGAACTGTTCGACTATGATCCGGTGTTCGTGGCGGCGTCGTCCCATCCGCTGGCCGAAAAACCGTTCATAGAGGCCGAGGATTTCCGGGGGCAGACCCTGATCACCTATCCGGTGGAGCGCACGAGGCTGGATGTGTTCAGCCAGTTGCTGATCCCGGCGCGGGTGGAGCCGGCGGCGATCCGGCAGGTGGAGCTGACGGCGGTGATCCTGTTGCTGGTGGCGTCGAACCGGGGCATTTCGGTGCTGCCGGACTGGGTCGTTCGCGAGGTGAAATACAACTCGGACTATGTCACGCGGCCCCTTACCAGCGATGGTATAACCCGGCGGCTTTATGCGGCGGTGCGCTCGGAGGACCTGGAAAAACCGTTCGTTCAGGAACTGGTGAAACTGGCGCGCAGCGAGGCGCGCAAACTGCAGGCGCAATAGGGCGCAAACCGGGGGGCAGCTATGCGCATCATGCCCCTTGGCAAGCCCGCCTTGCCCCAGTATACGCGCGGTTTGACCGGACAGGAGCCCCACGACAATGAATGGCAGTGCGAATCTCAACATCATGATCAAGGCCGCGCGCAAGGCGGGCCGTTCTCTGGTCAAGGATTTTCGTGAGGTCGAGAACCTGCAGGTGTCGATGAAAGGGGCGGGGGATTTCGTTTCGAAGGCCGATATCGCCGCCGAGAAGATCCTGAAAGAGGAACTGATGGGCGCGCGCCCGACCTATGGCTGGCTGGCCGAGGAAGGTGGCGGGATCGCGGGCGAAGATCCGACCCGGCGCTGGATCGTCGATCCGCTGGACGGGACCACCAATTTTCTGCACGGGCTGCCGCACTGGGCGATCTCGATCGCGCTGGAGCACAAGGGCAAGATCGTGTCGGGCGTGATCTATGATGCCGCCAAGGACGAGATGTTCTTTGCCGAAAAGGGCGAGGGCGCGTGGATGAACGACATGCGCATTCGCGTTTCGGGCCGGCAGCGGATGATCGAATCGATCTTTGCCACCGGTCTGCCGTTTGGCGGGCGGTCCGATCTGCCGGCAACGCTGCAGGATCTGGCGCGGCTGATGCCGGCTTGCGCCGGGGTGCGGCGCTGGGGTGCGGCGGCGCTGGACATGGCCTATGTGGCGGCGGGCCGGTACGAGGGTTTCTGGGAACGTCGTCTGAACGCCTGGGATCTGGCAGCGGGCGTCATCATCGTGAAAGAGGCGGGCGGGCTGTGCGAGCCGCTTGATCCCAAGGGCAGCATCTTGTCGGATGGTGAGGTGATCTGTGCCAACGAGCCGATTTTCGACCATTTCGCCAAGGTGATCCGGGGCTGATCCGCAAAAACCGATGCTGGGCATCGGTGCCTCAGGCGGGAGTATTTTCGAAAAGATGAAGCGGCGGGGGCGACCTAGCGGTCTGACGGGTGGTTGACGCCGTCGGTCCACGGGATCGGGCCGTGGGTGCGGGGATTGCCGCCCTCGATACAGCCCAGGTTGACGCCGCATTCGGCCGGGTTTGCGCGTCGCTGGTGATAGACATAGATGCCGCAGGTCTTGCAGAAATGGTGTTTGGCCGTATGCGTGCCCCAGGTGTAGAGCGTCAGGTTGTCGGCCCCTTTCAGAACCTTGAGCGAAGCGGCGATGGCGGTGACGGCGGCAGCGCCCCGGCGGATGCAGAAGGAGCAGTCGCAGCGGGTAGCCGAAGCGAGGCTCTGCGGGAACTCGGCCTCGATCTCGACAGCGCCGCAATGGCAGGTGGCTTTCAGGCGGGTCATCGGCGGGGCACCTTTGGAATGCGGGATCGGGACAGTTTGTAAGCGTGTTCGGGGTGGGGCGGCTGACCGTGCGTGCGCTGCCAATAGTGGCGTCCGCCGCGCCTGAGCCAGAGCGGGATGCAGAAGACCAGCCCGATCACGAAGCCGCCCGAATGCGCCCAATAGGCGACGCCTCCGTGATCGGGGTCGGAGGCGAGGCTGCCGAGGAACTGCATGCCCAGCCACACGCCCAGCATGATGAAGGCCGGGATCGTGATGATGCGGACATAGACGATCAGGATCAGCAGGATATCGACGCGCGCCCGGGGAAACAGCAGCAGGTAGCCGCCCATGACACCGGCGATGGCCCCCGATGCGCCGACGGTGGGCACCAGCGAGCCCGGCGCCGAGACCACATGCGCCAGCCCTGCCGCAATGCCGCTGGCGAGGTAGAAAATCAGGAACGGCACATGGCCCATCTCGTCTTCGAGGTTGTCGCCGAAGATCCAGAGGAACAGCATGTTGCCCGCCAGATGCATCCAGCCACCATGCAGGAACATCGAGGTGACCAGCGTTTGCAGGCCATAGCCGTCGGCCACCCGCGCCGGAATGACGGCATAGTCGAAGAAAAAGCGGGTGAGCAGCCGGTCATTGTCCATGATGCTCACATAGCTGAGGAAAATCAGGACATTGGCGGCGATCAGGGCGTAGACGACATAAGGCGTGCGCCCTGACGGGTTGTGGTCGCGTATCGGTATCATGGGGGGACGCTGGGCCTTTCGTGGCCCAGCGTCAAGTCAGGTTATGCCGCACCTCCCAGGAGTGCCGCGTTGCCGCCCGCGGCGGTGGTGTCGACGCAGACGTGGCGTTCACCCACCACGCGGGCGCGGTCGGGCTTGCCGGGGATGAGCGGCAGGATCGGGCCGGCGCGTCGGGCCAGGTGACGCTCTATCTCGCGCCCGGTCTCATCGTCGCCCCACCACAGGACGCCCGAGATGCCCTGGATATGTTCGAGCTTGTGCAGGTCGAGCGCGCCGGTGGCGCAGATCGCGGTGCCGCCCTGGGCAAAGACACTTTCGGCTTGCTGGCGCACCGTGTCGGCGTCGGGGCCGAGGCACAGGAGCGGTTCGCGCGGGATTTCACTGAGCCGGTTCGACTCGCCGGTCGGGCCGGGCAGCGTATGGGTCTTTACCGCCGCCGGTGTGCCGGTTGGCCTGGGCAGATCCGCCATGACGGTAGCCCACGCCGCGCCGCCATTGCGGCGGTCGGGGGCGCAGAAGCGGGCCAGATAGTTCGGGCCGCCCGCCTTGGGGCCGGTGCCCGAGAGCCCCTCGCCGCCGAAGGGCTGGCTGCCAACGATGGCGCCGATCTGGTTGCGGTTGACATAGATGTTGCCCGCATGCACCGCTTCGGTCACGTGCTGCACGCGGTCGTCGATGCGGGTTTGCAGACCGAAGGTCAGGCCATAGCCGGTGGCGTTGATATCGGCGATGACATTGTCGATTTCATGCGATTTGAACCGGGCCACGTGCAGGACCGGGCCAAAGATTTCCTCTTCCAGCGCGGCAATGCCGGGGATCTCGATCATCGTGGGGGCGATGAAGGTGCCCTGGGGTGGTGTGGCCAGCTCTTTCAGGACGCGGCCTTCGGTGCGGGCCTTGGCCACGTGATCGGCGATGCCCTGACGCGCGCCTTCGTCGATGACGGGGCCGCAATCTGTGGAAAGGTTCCAGGGGTTGCCGACCTTGAGCGCGTCCATCGCGCCCTGAAGCATGGTCAGCACGTCATCTGCGATGTCTTCTTGCAGATAGAGGCAGCGCAGGGCGGAACAGCGCTGGCCCGCAGACTGGAAGGCGCTTTCGATCACAGCCTGTACCGCCTGTTCGGGCAGGGCGGTGCTGTCGACGATCATGGCGTTGAGGCCGCCGGTTTCGGCGATCAGCGGTGTGCCGGGGGTCAGGTTTTCGGCCATCGCCTTGCGGATGCGCAGGGCGGTGGCGGTCGAGCCGGTGAAGGCCACACCGTTCACCCGCGGGTCCGAGGTGATCGCCGCGCCGACGGTGCTGCCACGGCCAGGCATCAGTTGCAGCGTGGCACGGGGCACGCCCGCCTCGTGCATCAGTTGCACCGCGCGGTGGGCGATGAGCGGGGTCTGGTCAGCGGGTTTGGCCAGCACGGCGTTGCCCGCGGCAAGCGCCGCCGCGACCTGTCCGGTAAAGATGGCCAGCGGGAAGTTCCACGGGCTGATGCAGGTGAAGATCCCGGCGGGTTTGGCCGTCGGTGCGTTGGCGCCGTAGTAGCGCAGGAAATCCACTGCCTCGCGCAGTTCGGCCACGGCGTCGGGGATGGATTTTCCGGCCTCGCGGGCGAGGATGGCAAAGATTTCGCCGAAATGCGCCTCGTACAGGTCAGCGGCCCTGTTCAGGATCGCGCCGCGTTCGTCTGGCGTGGCCTCCCACGTGTTGGCCGAGGCCAGCGCCAGTTCGATATCTTCGGGGCTGCACATGGAAACGGTGCCGATGACGCCGCCGTCATTGGGGTTTGTGACGTCCTTGGAGGCTTCGGGCGCAGCGGCGTCCGCCAGCAGGGGAGCGGCATTCCACTGGTGCGTCAGCCACGGGGCGCGGGCCTTTTCGATCTGGTCGAGAGTGGGTACATGATGCAGGTCGAAGCCCTTGGAGTTGACCCGCTCGGGGGCAAACAGCTCGGGGCCTTTGGGCAGGTTCTTTGCGGGTTTCTGAACGGTGTCAAAGGGATCGGCGGCGACCTCTTCGGGGGGAACGTTTTCGTCGACGATCTGGTTGACGAACGAGCTGTTGGCGCCGTTTTCCAGCAGACGGCGCACCAGATAGGCCAGGAGGTCGCGATGCGCGCCGACGGGCGCATAGATGCGGCAGCGGGTGTTCTGGCGGTCTTTCACCAGGCTGTGCAGGGTTTCGCCCATGCCGTGCAGACGCTGGAATTCGAATGGCTGTCCGTCCTGCGCCATGTGCAGGATTGCCGAAACGGTGTGTGCGTTGTGGGTGGCGAACTGTGGATAGATGCGGTCGGTCATGCCCAGCAACTTGCGGGCATTGGCGATGTAGGAGATGTCGGTTGCCGCCTTTTGGGTGAAGACGGGGAAGCCGTCGATGCCGGCAACCTGCGCGCGCTTGATCTCGGTATCCCAATAGGCGCCCTTGACCAGTCGCACCATCAGCTTGCGGTCGTGGCGTTCGGCCATCTCGTAGAGCGTGTCCAGAACCAGCCCGGCGCGGGGGCCGTAGGCCTGCACCACGATGCCGAAGCCGTCCCAGCCCGCAAGCGCCGGTTCGGCCATGACCTCTTCGATCACCTGCAGCGACAGCGACAGGCGGTCGGCCTCTTCGGCGTCCACGTTCAGGCCCATTCCGGCGGCCTTGGCCAGCAGCGCCAGCGCACGCAGGCGGGGTACCAGCTCGTCCATGACGCGTTTTTCCTGCGCCACCTCATAGCGGGGATGCAGGGCCGAGAGCTTGACCGAGATGCCGGGGTTTTCGCGGATGTCCTTGTGGGTGCAGGCCTCGGCAATGGCGGCAATGGCGCGCGAATAGGACAGGTGATAACGGGCGGCATCCTTTTCGGTGCGCGCGGCCTCGCCCAGCATGTCGTAGGAATAGGTGTAACCCTTGGATTCCATCCCGCTGGCGCGTTTCATGGCGGACTGGATGGTCTCGCCCAGCACGAACTGACGACCCATTTCCTTCATCGCGCGACCCACGGCGGTGCGGATCACCGGCTCGCCCAAACGCTTGATCGCGCCGCGCAGGGCACTGACCGGGGCGGCCTTGCGTTCATCCAGCACCTTTCCGGTCAGCATCAGCGCCCAGGTTGAGGCGTTGACCAGCGACGACGAGGAATGGCCCAGATGCTTGCCCCAGTCCGACGGCGCGATCTTGTCTTCGATCAGCGCGTCGATAGTGTCGGCATCGGGCACGCGCAGCAGCGCCTCGGCCAGGCACATCAGGGCGATGCCTTCGTCGGTCGACAGGCCGTATTCGGCCAGAAACACCTCCATCAACCCCGGCGCTGTGCTGGAGCGGATGTCGCGCACCAGCTGAGCGGCAGAGCCACAGATGGCGGTGCGGTCGGCGGGGGTCAGGGCCGCCTGTTTGGTCAGGGCGGCCAGAATGTCGGATTGATCGGCATAGGTCTGGCTGTCGATCAGCAAGCGCAGGTCGTGTTTCATGGTTTCTCCGGGCGTTTTGCGTAGTATACCGCGAGATATACGGGACAATCGCCCGAAGAGTTGCTAATATTGGTTCAATGACCTGATTTTTGGACGCAATACGATGCAAAACGACTTGCCTGACCTGGACCGCTTCGACCGTGCCATTCTCAAGGCACTGGCCGGGGACGGGCGAATCTCGGTTGCCGATCTGGCGCGGCGGATCGGCCTTTCGAAATCGCCGACGCAGGCGCGGCTGAAGAAACTGGAAGCGGACGGGATCATCACCGGCTATCGCGCGCTGATCGATCCGATCCGGCTGGGGCTGGATCACGTGGCCTTTGTCGAGGTGCGCCTGACGGATACACGCGAAAAGGCGCTGGCCGAGTTCAACGCGGCGGTTCGCAAGATCGGAGAGGTCGAGCAAGCCCATATGATTGCAAGCAATTTCGACTATCTGCTCAAGGTGCGCACACGGTCGATGTCGGAATATCGCGCAGTGATGGCCGAGAAGATTTCCTCGTTGCCGCATGTGTCCAGCACCTCGACCTTCGTGGCGATGGAAGCGGTGAAAGAGGCGGGTTTGCTGGGCTCGCTCGAAAATGTGAGTTGACGCGGACGTGAGTTGCGTCAGCATTGGGTCATGAAACGCATTCTTTCCGTGCTTGTTGCGCCCGCCTTTGCCGCCAGCGCCGTGCTGGCAGAAACCTGTCCTGACGCGCCCGACCATTCCGAGGGGTTGGGGCGGTTGATCGCCGAGATACAGAATGCGCCGAACGAGACCGAGGCGCGGACCATCTCGAACCAGATGTGGGAGTTCTGGGCGGATGCGCCGAACGAGCAGTCGCAGGCGATTCTGGATCGCGGCATGTCGAAGCGCGAGGCATGGGATCTGCTGGGCGCACGCGAGGATTTCGACCGGTTGATCGATTATTGCCCGGACTATGCCGAAGGGTACAATCAGCGCGCCTTTGTCAACTTTCTGCGGCAGGATTTCCCGGCGGCGCTTGTCGATCTGGACCGTGCCATCGAACTGTCGCCGCGCCATATCGCGGCGATCAGCGGGCGCGCGCTGACACTGATGGGCCTGCAACGGTTCGACGAGGCGCGGCGGGACATGGCCAGGGCGCTGGAGCTGAACCCCTGGCTGCCCGAGCGCGGACTGGCCGCCCCGGGCGGGCCGCTGGCGCCAAAGGGGCAGGATATCTGAAACGGTCGGAAAAAATCTTGGTGATCATCACGATATCACGTTGAGCATCTTTCCGTGACTGAGTAGAGCTTGTTCAGCCACAGGCCGATGCGGGCGTGATGGAATGGTAGACATATCGGACTTAAAATCCGAAGGCCTTGTGCCGTGTGGGTTCGAGTCCCACCGCCCGCACCAAATACATTATTAATAATGTATTTCAATAATTTGTAGGGATCTCCTTGTTTTCAGCCCACCTTTTGTGTGGCGCTTCATGCTCGATCTGTACTCTCGATCTCCTGAATTGGAAAATCCATGGTGGGTGAAGGCCAAGGGCTCCACTTTTCGTCGAGCGTCATTTTTTGATGACCTGATTCCTGGTTTCCTATTTCATCGTCGGGAACGTCGCGCACCTTCTTTGAAAAGGCACATGAAAAATTTCAACGCTTCGAACTCTTCGATCTCAGTTTGGCCTTGAGCCGTGCACGATCATCCATTCGCCGCCGTTGTTGGGCACGATCCTGGCGCTGCTGGCAGCCCTCGACCTGGAACTATTGGTCAGAAGACGCAGTAAGGGATCCACATCTGATTTTGACAACATATTCGACTGAAGTTCCGCAGTGAAGGAGTGACAGCCGTTAAGGCGCAGCGGTTTTTTTGTTCTCAGTTCTTGTGACGCAGGATGACGAGACCGTTCAGTTTGTTAGTGCCGAACCCAGATCCTCAACGCCGTGTTTCCGATTGCTGAACATAGGCAGGCAGCCGTGTCAGACGCGGTGCAAGCCCCGCTTCAACAAGAAAGTTCCCGTGCGCCAGGGCATTCCTTGCGAGGCAAGTTTCTCGCTGACAGTCCCTTGGTGCCAGCTTTGGTCATGTTCATCGAAACACTCAAAGTGAGGATCGAAAAATGGCTACTCAAACTCTGAAACTGAACGTCAAATCCGGTGAAAAAGACGGCAAGAACTTCTGGGACCGCTGCGGCGTGCTCTTCGTCAACACCGACGACCGCGGCAACATCACGTCGATCAACGTCAAACACAGCATGTTCCCCGACGTCGAAATGGTCGCCTTCCCGCGCCGCGATGGCCATTCAGTCACCGATTGACTGCGGTGCCGGGACGGGTGTCCCCGGAGCTGGGTGTGGATCGCTGCCAACTGGACCTCGACAAGCGTCCGTTGTTGCTTCGGTGCGGCTCCTCAGACCGGACTTTCGCTGCAAGAGCAATATCGGCAGTTGGGGGAACTGGTGCTATGCGGACGAAGTTGCCGTTCAATTTCCGGAACGAATGTCGGCTTTCAGTTCGTTGCCATCAACGCAGAGCCGCCCAGAAGAAACGATCCTCCAGTGTATCCCATCCGCTTTCTGGCGCGCAGGCTTTGGAAGACCTTACGCGCCTGCGCCGCCAGAAGCGCATACCCACCCAAGACAATCAGAACGTCCACCGTCGACGTTGCCATTAACAGCAGGAATTGTGGCACCATGGGATGTGCTGGGTTCATGAATTGGGCGAGGAAGGCAACATAGAACAGGATCGCTTTCGGGTTCAGGACACCAGTCAGAAATCCTGCTCGCACGCTGCCCGAGCGGAGAGAAACCGAGGGTGCACGGGCCAGATCGCTTTCGACCATGCGCCGCGCTGCCAGTATTTGTGCCAGCCCGAGGTAAGCCATGTAGGCAACGCCTGCCCATTTGATGATATGGAAGACCTCGCTGGATGTGGCCAGAACCGTTCCAAGCCCAACATAGGCGACCGTCATCACGACAATACCGCCGAGCAAGTCACCGAAGATGCAATGGAACGCAGCACCAAGACCTTTGGAAAGCGACTGACCAATCACCATCAAGACACTTGGCCCAGGAATGAGCGACAGGATCGTGTAGGCAGCCACATATGCCAACCAAGTTTCTAAGCTCATTTCAAAGGCCTCTTGTTCCTCTGTCTAGCATTGTCTGTTCCCGACGGATGCGCAACCAGCACCAGACATTCGCTTCATCGCAGCAATCCTGCACTTTGGGCTCGGCGCCGCCATTCTCTGCGGCTGGCACCGACTGGCGGTCAGAGCCCCGAGCCGACATTGCCGCTCAGCTTAGGTGCTGCGGATGCATTCGGCAGCTTTTGGTCGATTGCAGACCACGTTCCTCAAGCTGATGAAAACGAACACTGCGGACAAAGCTGATCTTGGCTGCCGCCCTGCAAAAGTCCAAGTTGTTGGGATTGCTCAGCGGTCCAAAAAGTCGGAGATTAAACGTGTGAAAAAATCAGGTCTCTCGGCATGTAGAGCGTGAGCGCAACCTGGCACAACTGCTAACAATGTATTGGGAATTGTTTCCCAAAGCATTTGAATTTGGCTCCACGGATATGTCCGATCTTGATCGCCCCAAAGCACAAGAGTTTCCTGCCGGATCCGGCTAAGGTTCTGCTCTCCTGACCAGGATTGCATCGCTTCAAGCCCAGCATTTATGGCGGCCAGTTTGGCTTGAGCGGCGATCCCGGCGCAGTGTTCATATCCTGGCGCAGCTTCGCAATCCAGAAACCAAGTCGCTGCGATCCTACGTGCGGTGGCCGCCGGGCCGTCTTCCGCAGCGCGTTTTTTACTGTGTTCAATGGTCTCGAACCGCCCCGGCAAAACACCGACCGCGCCCGTTGCGTAAAGCACAAGACGGTCAATCCTTTCAGCCTCGCGCAAGGCAATTTCCTGAGCGATCATACCGCCCATGGAGTGACCCAGCAGATGATATTCCTCTACTCCAAGGCCGCGGAGATGCCGGACGACCCAATCCGCATATCCGCCAATACTGTCAATTGGCGGCAGATAGGCATTTGCGCCGAACCCAGGCAGGTCGACTGCAATCACATCAGTATACTGCTGCAGGGCATCACGACACCCATCCCATTGTGCGCTGCCCCCCATGAAACCATGAACAAGGACAAGGGGGATCACTTTCGCTGACCTTGAACGATCCGATCAAGGATCATCGCACAGAAGAGAATGGCAAAACCTGCGAGGATACCCTGGCCCACATTGGCGTATTGCAGCGCCTCGAGGACGTCTTCGCCCAGCCCTTTCGCGCCAATAAGCGAGGCCACCACGACCATGGCCAGCGACAGCATGATTGTCTGGTTGATGCCCGCGCGAATGGAGGGGCTGGCGAGCGGCAGATCGACCTTGGTGAGAAGGTACCACTTGTTGGCGCCAAAACTGATCGCGGCTTCACGCACGCTTTCAGGAACACCGCGCAGACCCAAAACGGTAAGGCGTACCACAGGTGTCCCGCCGAAGATCATAGTGACAATCACTGCCGCTGGCTTGCCAACACCAAAAAAGGCAATCACAGGCACCATGAAGACAAAGGCAGGCATGGTCTGCATGAAATCCATAATCGGCTGGATGACAGCATAGAACCGCGGTCGGCGAGCAGAGAACATGCCCAAAGGAATGCCAATCACGATGGAAAGCAGCGCTGCAGTGCCGAGAAGCGCCAAAGTGGTCATAGCTTTTTCCCAGAAGCCGAGAAGGCCCATGTAGGCCAGAAAGGCACCAGACCATATAGCCATGCGCAACCCAGCCGTGAGCCAGGTCAACAGAACGATCAGCGAGGCCACCACAATCCAAGGCGTTTGAACCAGTGCAACCTCCATGGCATCCAGCAACCAGCGAATGGCCGCGGTGAGCCCTTCAAAGAACGCCACACTGTTGGCGACGCACCAGGCGATAAAACCCTCTACGCTGTCAATACTGGCCAGGCGGATTGAGTTGTCCGTCGGAAACTCGCTGAGAAATGAAAAACGGCCGGGGAAACTGTAGTGGATCATTGCGGTCGCGACCAACAAGATCATGAAACCCGCACTGAAAACAATCTGACTGACCGGCATGCCAGAGCGAATGGCGCGATCTGAGAGCCAGTCAGAAAACCGGGCCTCCAGTGCCCAGTTGGCGGCCACAGCCTGTATGAGCTTAGCCACAAGCAAGATGATAACCCCGGTGAGTGCAATCGACGGACCTTGCGCGGCGAGCAGCTCTGCCTCGGCGCGGAAACCTTCAATGTTGGCCTCCAGCCCTTCGATCTGGCGCTGGATGGCGGCGGCTCGATCCGAGCCGCTTTCTTGAGCTGCAGCAAGCTGTTGGTAGCGCAAATCGAGCGTACCTTCGATCGAGGTCACACGGGCCAGCGCATCCGCTCCCAGATCTCCGAATAGGCCCCGCGCTATCTGCACAAAGCCGATTGCCTCGACGACAAGAAAGGCCAATGCCCATGACCAAAGTCCGCGTGCGCCGAACCAGATCGGACCAAAAAGCCCGGCCATCACATTGAAGGTTGCCGTAAAGCGCGCGGACGAACCGATCTTGTCGAAGTTGCGGATGTAGTAGTCGGGACTTGTGCGCACAAAGGTGCGGATATTCTCGCGGCGTTCCTCGGCGTAGGCCTGCGCGGCTTCGCTTTCTGTGTCTTCAAGGGGGTTCACACCAAGATCTTCGCTCATGACATTTCCGTCCCTTCAATCACGGTGCGCAACAGATCTGCGCGAGTGATGACACCTCTGTCTTCGCCGCCTTCGGACACCAGAACCGGCCGTTCATCGTCGATGGCTCGCGTAATTAAAGCGGAAAGCGTCTCATTGTGGTCCACCCGGTCGATGTCAGCGGGCAGCGGGCCGTGCGTGGCGAGGTAGCTGTCCAAGGGCTGCATCGCCGCATGAGCATGCACCACCTTCAGGCGCGATATCCCGGCCACGAAATCAGCAACGTAGTCATCAGCGGGATGCATGACAATGTCCTCAGCCGAGCCGATCTGCACCATTTTGCCATCACGCATGATCGCAATCCGGTCTCCTATACGGACGGCCTCATCCAGATCATGAGTGATGAAGATCGTGGTCTTTTTGAGGATTTTGGACAGCCGGATGAACTCATCCTGCAATTGTCGCCGGATCAGGGGATCAAGTGCGGAGAAGGGCTCATCCATCAATAGAACATCAGGGTTGGCCGCGAGCGCACGGGCAAGCCCCACACGTTGCTGCATGCCGCCAGAGAGTTCGTGAGCGAATTTCGACCCCCAAGCCCCCAATTCGACAATGTCGAGAATGGCGGCCGCCTGCCGCATGCGCTCGTTCTTGGCGACCTGGCGGATTTCCAGGGGCATTGCTACGTTATCAAGGACTGAACGGTGGGGCATCAGCGCAAAGTTCTGGAAGACCATCCCGATTTTTCGGTTGCGGAAAGCCTGAAGTTCCTTTGTGCCGAGTGCCATGACGTCCGTGCCTTCGATCTCGATCTTGCCGGCCGTTGGTTCGAGCAGGCGATTGAAATGGCGCACGAGTGTGGATTTGCCGCTCCCTGATAGGCCCATGATACAGAAGATCTCACCGCGTTTGACGTCGAGGCTGACATCGGCCACGCCCACCACCGCGTTGAATTCAGCAAGGACTTCAGCCTTGGTCAGCCCCCGCGCACGAATGGCTTCAAGAGCGGCCTCGGGTTTTGCCCCGAAGATTTTCCAGATGTTGGAAATTTCGATTACAGTCTTGTCGCTCATCCGCCCACCCGTGCGTGCCTTCAAGTGGGGCGGCACCGCTAGGTGCTGCCCGTTGTTTTTTGGCCTGGCTCAGAGACCCAGCATCGAATCTACGCGCTCGGAATTGGCGTTAACCCATTCGGCCGCAACTTCCTCAGCATCCCGCCCATTGGCACTGATCTCGAAGGCCAGCGAGCTCACGTCATCGGCGGTCAGGGAGAAGTTCGCGAAGAACTCCGCAATCGCCGGCGAGCGATCTGCAAGCGAGTTGGACCAGGCGATCTGCACTTCCTTCAGGGCGTCCTTGCTGGCAACCATCGACTTGTTGTACCAATCAGGATCGTCGGAGGGCTGCACCATGACGTATTTTTCGGGGTCATAAGTCGGTTCGGTCAGCATCACCACGTCGAACATGTACCAGACAGCATGCGGCTCATAACAGTAGAAGGCATATCCTTCGTTTTTGGCTATACTGTCCTTGATGCGCGCGGTCTTTACAGCTTCCTCGGCGCGGATCGGGTCGATGAAATCCAACAGGCCATAGTCGCGCACCTTTACCTCGTTGACATTGGCCGAGGCCCAGCCGGGTGCACCGATCCACATTTCACCCTTACCATTGCCATCGCTGTCCATCGCAGCCGCCACATCGGGGCGTCCAAGATCCGCGATGTCGGTGATATTCATCTCTGCGGCAAAGTCTTTGGAGACACAGAAACCCTGATTGCCCTGATAGGGGTTCGATGACAACGTCACTGTGCCGGCACCATCAACATATTGCTTGGTGAACGCTTCCTGGTTTGGCAACCATACATCTGGATGAACATCGATATCACCCTTACCCTGATCCATCGCTTGAAAAATCGTAGCATTGTTACCAGGCACGTACTCCACCGTGCCGCCAATGCGAGTGGTCACGATCTCACCCAAGACATGAGCAATAGCCTGTGCTCCGGTCCATGTGGGAACACCGATCTTAACCTCTTCAGCGGCGAGTGGTGCGCCGAGAGCTGAAACCAAAGCCGCGCTGATCAAGTATTTTTTTAGTGTCATTTGATATCTCCTTGTTGGTTTTTTTGTATATTTTCAGGCCACGTAGCCAGGAAGTTCGAAAGTTTCGGGATAGCCAAACAGGGCTGCACTTCCGCCGGTGTGCAGAAAGACGACATTGTCCATGCCGTCGAAATAGCCTTTGCGGGTTTGGTCGATGAGACCATCCAACCCTTTACCGGAATAGACCGGGTCGAACAGAAGCCCTTCGGTGCGGGCCAACAGCTTGAGCGCGTCAATCATCCCTTTGGTCGGAAGACCATATCCTGCACCGACGTAGTCGCAGTTTGCGCGCACATTTTCGCGCGCAATGGGCGTACCCGTCTCCATATACTCGACAGTACGTACGGCCAGATCATGGACCATGCCTTCCTGTTTGTCTTGCGGGGCCCGCACGCCGATGCCCAAAAGGTGAATGTCACTATCTAGGGCGGCAAGACCGGCGACTAATCCGGCTTGTGTGCCCGAGCTGCCGGTCGCATGTACCAGCGCATCAATTTTCAACCCGGCATTGGCGGCCTGTTCGCATAACTCGCGCGCGCAGTTCACGTAGCCCAATGCCCCGATCGGGTTCGATCCACCGCCCGGGATGATGTAAGGGTTTTTGCCTTCTGACTTCATCTGCGCAGCGCAGGCTTCCATCTCGGCGTTCATGTCTGCGCCACCGGGACGCTTGGAGACACTGGCACCATGCAATCGATCCAACAGGACGTTTCCATTCAGAATATAGTTCGGGTCATTGGAACCCGTACGATCCTCAAGCAGGATATGGCACGCAAGGCCAAGTTTTGCGGCCGCCGCTGCTGTCTGACGCGCGTGATTAGATTGCGTCGCCCCTTGCGTGATGATTGTATCTGCGCCTTTCTGGACTGCGTCAGCCATCAGAAATTCCAGCTTACGGGTCTTGTTGCCACCCGACGAGAGGCCAGTGCAATCATCCCGTTTGACCCAAAACCGAGGACCACCCAAAGCCTCGCTCAGGCGATCCATCGGCTCCAACGGCGTAGGAAGATGACCAAGCGATACCCGGGGAAATTTCGCCAGCGTCAGCGATAATTCCTTGCACAAGCTCAAAACCATCTCCGGCGCGACCATCTTGTCACCGCCGGTCATCTGAATTGTCTCCGCCACCACACTCTCCCTGCTTTTGCCTACAGCCAAACACTTTCAAAAGAAAAAGAAGAAAAACAGTGCATATTTCGCAGGCTGCTCATACATTTTGTTTGGGTACTCGGGAGGTGCGGATGAATATGCTGTGGTTTGATGATGTTCTGGCCCTTCTGGAAGAGCGGAACATGACGCGGGCCGCGGCCCGCAGAAACATCACACAACCAGCGTTCTCAAGGCGTATTCGCAGTTTTGAGGAGTGGCTGGGGATTGAAGTTCTCGATCGCAAATCGAACCGGGTCGAGATCAGTCCAGCACTGGCCTCTAACGAGGCCGAAATCCGCTCTTTGATCGCAAGGCTAAATGACCTGCGCACAAAAATTGCGCAACATGACCCCACCGTTTCGATTGTGACGATCGCCGCGACACACGCATCGGTCGTCTCCACCTTCCCTGATATGGCATTGCGTGCACGTGCCACGTTCAAGGGGCTCCGTTTTCGCCTCAGGACTGCCAATCTGAACGATTGCGTCACTCTGTTCCTGCGCGGCGATACCAACATGCTGCTATGCTATGAGGCGCGAAACGTCGCCCCAATGCCGTTCGGAGCAGGCATACGTCGCGGCACTTGGGGTCACGACTACCTCGTTCCGGTCATCGGTGGCGGATTGCGGTATGCAGTGCGCGGAAACGGCGACGTGCCTTTGGATACGCCAGCGATCGTCTATCCCGAAAACAGCTATTTCGGCGAAGCATTGAACAAAAGCAAACTCCCGTTCGGAACCGCCGATTTCAGCAAAAACCCCGTTTGCCAGACGGCCTTTTCAAGTGGAGCAAAGGAAATGATCCTGAACGGTCTCGGTGTTGGTTGGCTGCCGTTCAGCATGGTGCACAAGGAAATTGAAAGCGGCGAGCTGATCTCCCTACGCAATCAATTGGGTCAGGAAAAGCTCGACGTGGTGGTCTATGCCCATCACCAGACCAAGATAGCGAAAATGTTGCTTGATTTCTGGACAAACAGGACGTTTTCAAAGTCTTGAGCCGATAAGACGCCAATCAGCGCCAAAGACCATAGCCATCTGTCGGCACCAAATATTGACTGCTGAAAGCTGTGCGAAATTGCCGCGCTTCTCGCGGCATCCTATCCCACAGTCGTCCGGATTTCGTAAATATTCAGTGATCGCTTTGGGCTCTCGCCCGGCTTTCGCCGCACGCTAAACGAATGGCTGCTGTCGGGAAACGGGCCAAACTTTGCAAAGTTGGCTTTCCATGCATAACAGCCGCACTGGCCTGCCCATGCTGCACAAGCACTGCGGGATGTCCAGAATAGGACAGTTAGCTAAGCTGAAATTCCCTGGCACAAATACGCAATAGCCAATTGCGGAACTGCGTTACGACGCGTGCACCATCGGCTCGGTATGAGGTCAGAAGATAATACGCGTTGCCTGTTGGCAGGTTCAATTCCAGTGGCGCGACCAGATTTCCTTTGCGCCGACCTTCTTCGCCAAAAGGTCGGCGATCCATGGCCCAACCCAACCCGCTTTGTGCGGCCTGCAACGCGTTCGAGCGATTGTCCATTTCGGCAATCGGTTTCCACGCAGTTTCAGTCAGACCCGCTGCGGAAAACCAGAGGCCCCATTCGTTTACATGATGCCGGCTTCGGATCAACGGTTCGGACAGCAACTCTTCGGGTGAGGGAACTGATCCTCGCGCCGCCAGGTAATCAGGCGAACAAACTGGTTGTATCACCTCGTCAAACAATTTGATACAACGGGCCTCCTGCGGCGGTTTGTCGGCATAAACAATGGCCATGTCGATATCGCTGCCACTCAGTGTGATTTCCTCGGGCATCGTGATGATATTGATCTTCACGTTGGGGGCAGCTTCGCGCAGGTTCGGCAGTTTTGGGATCAACCACATATTCGCCAGTGACTGGTACATATGGACCGAAACAGACTGGTCGCTTTTTTTGTCCGTGTATTTCGCAAAAGCCGCATCAAGTGTATCCAGCGCCTGACGTATCGGTTCGTACAAGGCCTTGCCTTCTGCCGTCAGCTCAGCCGTCTGGCTGGTCCCGCGCTCCAGCAAGGTCGTGCCAACAAATGCCTCCAGAGATCTTATCTGATGGCTAATCGCAGAACCGGTGATATTGAGTTCCTGAGCGGCTTCTACATTGCGCCCTAGCCGGACAACGGCCTCGAAGGCGCGGATCGCGGCAAAGGGCGGAATCTTGCGTGACATCTGACTACCTGAACTTGCGGGGACAAACGGACCCTAAGGTAAATTTTCAGCGGCTCCCAGCGCTTTCAGCTCAGAGTTTCGTGGTACACAAGGCCAATAGGCGTTTCAGTTCAGGCGCTGATAGATGATCAAACTGCGCTGACAGATCATGAATTTCGGTGGCCCGTTCCTTGCCCAAAACCGGATCAGCCAGCAGATGGAATTTCTCGGTGATCTGACTGTCGCTCAGCGGATTTTCCGCATCACCGCGCGGGGTGCGGGGATTGTCTTCGATCCGGCGACCGTCGTTGAGTACAATCGTTACCTGCGCCCAACGCTTTTCGATGCTAATGCGGGTCATTTCCGCGTCGTCGATAAGTTGGGTTGCCCGACTGATGCGCAGGATATCCGGGTCGCGCAGGGCCCCATCGGTCAATTCCGGCACGCCAACCTGACCACGCACGATCATTGCAGCCACTGGAAAGGCGATGGCATAGGCGAATTCATCCTGATTTTGCGGCTCATGCCCGGCCAGACGGGTGGCATAGTGGAAGGTGCGGATTTCGACGCTTTCCACCTGCTCATGGGTAAACCCATGCTCGGCCATCATGTCATGCACGGCATCCAGCGAGGGATGCGCCCAGCGGCAACAAGGGTAGGCTTTGTAGTGGGTATGATCGATCAAGCGCCAACCCTGTCCCAGATCGGACCAGAATTCAGCCCCGTCCTCGCCTTCGCAGGTTAGCGCGGGTGCGCCTGTGAACCCTTCCATCGCCAGATAGGCCGCTGTTACGCCCGAAGGTGCACCCCAGCCGACCCCGTCGCGCAGCATGGTCGGGTGGTCAATACAGCGCATCATCTGGCTGCGAGGCCCATGATATTCGCCGATGCCAGCCGCGTGGCGGATCTGTTCCGCGCTGCCACCCAGCAGTTTCGCCCCGGCGCCGGCCACGCCGACGGCGGTCCAGGCCCCCGAGGTATGATAGTCGGCGCAGGTGGCGTGCTGCACCAGACCCGCGCGGTATGAGATTTCATAGGCAGCAGCGAGGATTTCAGCAAAGCGCTTGCCGTCAATATCCTGATTGCTGGCCTGCGCCATGGCGATCAATGCCGGAAAGATCGCGGAACCCGCATGGCCCTTGCAGGGGGTCGTCCCGTCATGTGCGTCGATGCTGTCTATGGTGAAGGCCCCAGCCATGGCAGCCCCGACGGGGCTGACCGACCGACCATCCATCAGCATGCGCGCCCCACCGGCACTGCCCGCACCAAAAATCAACGGTGCGGTGCGCCGGGCAATCCCTGACAATTCGGTCGTGGCCCCCACGGCGGCGACGCCCATTGTGTCGGTGAATGAGCGGCGCAAGGTCCACAGCGCCGCTTCAGGCAGATCGTCATAGCTCAGCTCGGCGGCGAATTGATCGAATCTGGGGGGCATCAGCTCAGCCTCTCGATGGCGGTTTTCATTCGGTTGACCCCTTCGACGATATTGTCTTCCGAGGTTGCGATCGACATACGGAAAAACGGATCGCAGGAGAACCCCGGACCGGGCACGACAACTGCCCCATGATCCATCAGATAGGCTGCCAGATCGGTTGAGTTGTTCAGCTTCGCGCCATCCGGTGTCGCGAGACCTAAAAGCGCTCCGCAATCGGGCATCAGATAGAACGCACCGCCTGGTTTCTGTGTGGTCAAACCTTCAATCTGGGCCAGCCCGGCCAGGGCCACATCCCGGCGGTGCTGATAGGTAGCGCACCAGTCTTTCAGGAAATCCTGCGGCCCTGTCAGCGCGGCCACGGTAGCGGCCTGAGAGACCGAGCATGGCCCGCCATTGGTCTGACTGAACAGGCTGCGAATACCGCCTGTCCACCAATCCGGCCCGCCCGCATAGCCGATGCGCCAGCCGGTCATGGCATAGGATTTCGACACACCGTTAACGGTAAGGATACGATCTTGCAGATCGGGCACAGTGGCCGCCAGTGTCGCAAACTCAGCCCCGTCAAAGATAATATGTTCATAAAGGTCATCAGAGATCACATTGACATGGGCGTGCCTGCGCAGAACCTGTGCCAGCGCCTCCAGCTCGACCGCCGAATAAACCGCGCCAGTCGGGTTCGATGGCGAACAGAGCATCAGCAACCGGGTACGGGGCGTGATTGCACCCTCCAGCGCCTCGGGCGTCAGCTTGAATGCCGTCGCAGCCGTATCGACCAGCACAGGAGCACCGCCCACCGCCTGCACCATCCCCAGATGCGAAGCCCAGAGTGGCACCGGCAAGATCATCTCATCCCCTGCGTTTAACACCGCCTGAATGGCCGAGGCCAAAAGGGGTTTCGCGCCCGAGCAGACGATGATTTCCGAAGTGGTGAATGCCAGCCCGTTGTCGCGCTGGAATTTCTCGATCACAGCCGCTTTGACCGCACCGGTGCCATCGGTGGGGGTATAGCGTGTCTCGCCCGCGCGGATGGCCGCAACCCCGGCCTCGCAGATATGGACGGGGGTGTCGAAATCCGGCTCGCCCACAGAAAAATCGATCAGATCGGCCCCGGCTTGCCGCAGCTCATAGGCTTTGTTGAAAACGCCAATAATGGGCGATGGGGGAAGGGCATCGACGAGGCTTGACAGCATCAGGACGCCTCCGCCAGATCGGCCAGCGTCAGGTTGGGGCCGAAGCTGTCCGGTCCCACCAGTATGTGGATGACAGCAGCCTTGCCCAAGGCCCGCGCACGTTCCAGTGCAGGCGCAAATTCAGCGGTGGTTTCCACCCGCTCGCCATGAGCGCCATAGCCCTGCGCCACGACGGCGAAATCGGGGTTGGTCAGCGATGTGCCCGACACACGTCCCGGGTGCTTGCGTTCCTGATTGGTGCGGATCGTGCCGTATGAGCCATTGTCGACGATGATGAAAATAGGATCGAGGCCGTACTGTACCG